>JBDUCK010000008.1:0-26897 GCA_040003485.1 Ferruginibacter sp.
TAATTGATAATTGATAATTGATAATTGATAATTGATAATTGATAATTGATAATTTTGGGTGCGGAAAGATAAAGTATAGTCTTTAAATAAAATTTGGGCATCCTGGTTTAATCATTGCCCTACGATTGCCCATTGACTTATTGCCCATTCACTTATTCACCATTAAGGCCTTGCAGATTTTTAAAGTGCCCGTTCATTTTTATTTTACCTTTTAGTATATCCATTTCCAGCATTACAGGAATTACTTTAGCCAGGTGGCGTTTTAAAAATTCCTGGCGGTGCAGTTCCTCTTCAAGCTCCAGTAAATAATATTCATCCTGCAGGCTCATGCCGGCGTGATGCGCAACATCATAACTCAGCAATTCATTATCGGGCTTAATAAAATCTTTGGCAACATTAAGGCTTTTATGAATCTCCCTTATGCCTGCCAATACTTTTTTCATCAGCATAGAGCTGCCTTTGGTAGAAACTTTGGGGTAAGTAACAATAGCGCCGCTATATAATTTTTCCGGAATTTCTTTTACAATTTCTAGTATTTTAAAAGTTTTTAAACCGGTAGTTTTAATATCCATTTTGCCATCCGGGTACCGGTTGCTTATTTCTACAACCTGCACCAGGGTTCCCATTTCGCTAACCACATTATCTAAAACAGCGGGTATGCCGAAAGGCTTTTTAGCGGTAAAACAATCATCAATAAGTTGTTTGTAACGGGGCTCAAAAATATGAAGATTTAGCTGCTCACCGGGATACACCACAATGCCAAGGGGGAAAAGAGGAATAAAATTGGTCATACTGCAAAGATAAAGGAGGATTGAAAACGTTTTGCATGTATTGGTTATTTTGGAAAGCCGGTTGCCTGTAAAATATTTTTATAAAAACCATTTCTTTCTTCTACAAAACTACCGTTACCAAAGTTTTCTTTAGCAACCAAAAAGGCATTGGCAGATATTTCTTTTCTAAACGTTTCATTTTTTAAAAGCTCCAGAATACCCTCAGCAAATGAGGATTCATTATCAGCAAGCCATACATTTTTTTTATGAAAAAGGCCCGGGATACCTGAGGCCCCGACTGTGGTAGATATTATTGGCAGGCCTTTAGCAAAAGCAGTAAAAACTTTTACCCGTACACCTGAGCCTATGCGTATGGGAACCACGAGAATAGCGGTTCTTAAAACAGTATCAATATCATCAATGAAGCCGGTAAACTGTACCCTTTCATTTGCAAAAGGCGCCATAAATCCGGAACTCCAGCGGCCGGTTATTTTTACAGTAACATCCGGCTCCTGTTTTTGCACGAGGGGTAAAATATTTTGCAGGAACCAGCTTAAACCTTCCTTATTTGGAAAATGAGCTTCTCCCCCCACAAAAGCCAGGCATGGCTTTGGGGCAGCGTTATAGATTGCTACCAATTCATCATCAAACAATGCAAATGGCTGTGCAACCTGCTGTGGTATTGTAAGCCCTTTTTGCCGTAACAGCTCTGTATCATCAGAATTAAAAGTTATTATGCCGTCGTACCTGCCAAGCCAAAAAAGTTCTGCAGCTTCTGCAGCCGAAGTAATGTAGTTGGCAAAAGGAATACTATATAAAAGTGAGGTTAAATCCTGCTGCACCCGTGTGTGGTAAATTTCATGATGAATGAATATTTTTTTTACCTGCCCGGGCAGAACAGTTACGAGGCCAAGGTTTCTTACATGTTCAACCTGTATTAAATCATAATTTTTTCCCCTGGTAATTTCATAAATACCGTTTATTTTTTCCTGGTCGTTTATGATGAATCCGTTTATGAGCGATTTGCCCAATTGGTAAGCCAGATCTTTACCCGAAAATTTCCGATACTGTTTTTTAAAAAATGCAGTTATTTTTTTAGTAGCAGATTTTTTTTTATAGCCAACGGGTAGCAGGTTGAGTTCTGGAAATCTTTTTTGAAAAGCCGGGATATCTTCCTGCAAAAGATTCTCTGGTGTTACCAGCAGGCTAATGGAATGCTGGTGCTGCTGTTTATCAAGGAAAGTAAGCTGACCGTGTGCCCCACCAGAATCTACAGGAAAAATTCTATAGCCGGGAATCACCAATATCTCCAAACTCTTCATAATTTATTTTAGGCAAATGTATAAGTTAGCGGGATAACAAATGGCCACCAGTACTCATTTTAATTTATAAATAAGGCTACGGCATTGCAGCCTCCTGTTACGGCAGCGCCGATGGATAAATATTATTTAGCTTTGTGCCGATAAAAATATATTTACAGGATGATTGAAAAAAACAGCGCTTTTTTTGTTTTAGATTATTCTGTAACCGGCGGTGTAGAAAGAGTGGTATCCAGCCTGGCATACCTGTTTAATAAAAATGGCCTGGCTTTCAATCATCTTATTTCCCTTTTCAGCAGTAACAAAGAACCCGAAATTACGTTCCCCCCAACTTTAAAAATAACAGTGCTTTTCCAGGAAGATAAAGGCAATATTTCAAAAAAATTGTGCAGGATTTTAAAAGAAAATAATATCACTACCCTTATTTTCCAGGGAGATAACATGACGACTTCACTGCAGGTATTACAAGCTGCAAAGGCTGCAGGATGCAGGGCCATTCTGCATTACCATGGTTCCCCTTACGGATACTTAAGAAAATATATTTACCGGGATGACATTATTAAAAATCCAATGGCCATTTTTAAATTATTATGGGCTGGTATAGTGTATCCATTTAAAAAAATAAAGCTACAAAAAGTAATACAGCAGGCAGATGCTTTTGTATGTGTAAGCTATGGCGCAAAAGAAGAAATAAATACTATTTTTAATTTAGCTCAACCAGGCAACGAAAAAATTATAACGATACACAATCCTTTATCTTTTAAACTGACTGATGCCTTAACAGATATCTCGGCTAAAGAAAATATCATTGTATACGTTTCCCGCCTTCATCGCAAGCATAAAAATTCTATGCTGGTATTAAGGGGCTGGCAAAGGATAGCGAAAGACAATGCGGAATGGAGATTGCAGGTCATCGGCGATGGAAAATTAAAAAAAGAGATGATACAATTCGTGGAAGAAAATAAATTACCTGCTGTATCTTTTACCGGTATAGTGACTAATGTAGAGGACTATTTAAAACGATCTTCTATTTCAGTTCTTACCTCTGACTGCGAAGGGTTGGGCATGGGCCTTTTAGAATCTGCTGTTTATAAAAATGCGATAGTGGCTACCAAAAGTGATGGAGGCGTTACAGATATTGTGGAAGATGGAATTACAGGCTATCTTGTAAAAAGAAATGATGATATTTCTTTTGCAGCGAAATTGCAGCAATTGATTTCTCAAAAAAATGTAAGAGAACAAATGGCTGGCAAGCTGTTCGGGAAAATGAATCAATTTTCTGATGAAAAAATAATGGCGCAGTGGAAACAGCTTTTATCCCAACAATAATTTTTTTAGGTGATTGTCATGGTAAAATGTTCACTTTTAATATCAACATACAACTGGCCCCAGGCATTGGGCCTGTGCCTGCAAAGTGTGATGCAGCAAACGGTTTTGCCGGATGAAGTGATTATTTGCGATGACGGTTCTAAAACAGAAACTGCTGAGCTGATCAAAAAATTTCAGGCGGATTTCTCTGTTCCATTGCTTCATGTATGGCAGGCGGATATTGGCTTTCAGCTTGCACAAATAAGAAACAAAGGCTTCGCAATAGCTAAGGGAGAATATATAATACAGGTAGACGGGGATTTAATTTTGCATAAAGATTTTGTAAAAGATCATTTAAATTTTAAAATGCCTGGAAGCTTTTCTACTGGTAGCAGGGTACTTATTTCAGCCGAATTAACGACAGAAATGTTCAGGACAAACAGCATAGATGTAAACAGGTATTCTAAAAATAACAACAACTATTTTAACCGTCTTCACCTTCCTTTTCTACAGGATTTTTTGGCTACCCGGTATAAAAATAAAGGCAAATGGAAATATTATGTGAAGGGTTGCAATATGGCCTTCTGGAAAAAAGACCTGGTGGCGGTGAATGGGTATAATGAAGATTTTACCGGTTGGGGCAAGGAAGATAGCGAGATAGCCATACGCCTTATAAATAATAATGTCTCCAAACGGTTTATAAAATTGGGCGCTATCTGTTATCATCTTTATCACAATGAAGTATCACGGGAGATGGAACAAAATAATAAAGAATTGATGCAAAAGTCGGCAGATGATAAAATAATATATGCTCGTAATGGCATGAATAAATATTTATAGTTCAATTAAATTTTCTAATGATATGTGGCATCAGATGAAAAAAGATATTATTGCCGGGGATATAAAAGCCCTGGCACGCTGTATATCATTTATTGAAAATGAAGTGCCGGACTATGCAGAGTTTTTGCAGAATCTTTCCCCTTCTAATGTCCCGGTGATTGGTATTACGGGTCCGCCAGGCGCCGGTAAAAGTACTTTAACTGATGCATTGATTGGCGAGTTAGTAGCGGATGGTAAAAAAGTAGCCGTGCTTTGTATAGACCCATCTTCCCCATTTAATTTGGGGGCTTTACTGGGCGACAGGATCAGGATGAGCCAATGGTATAATGACCCCAATGTATTTATTAGATCATTGGCTACAAGAGGTGCACTCGGCGGGCTGCATCCGAAAATAATTGAGATAACAGATGTTATTAAAATGGCAGCCTTTGATTTTATTATTATAGAAACTGTAGGTGTAGGGCAAAGCGAAATTGAAATTGCCGGCCTGGCTGATACAACAGTGGTGGTAATGGTGCCAGAGTCAGGTGATGAAGTACAAACAATGAAAGCAGGATTAATGGAAATTGCCGATATTTTTGTTGTAAATAAAAGTGACAGGCCGGGTGCCAATACTTATTTAAAAAATCTTCGGTTGATGCTTGCGCCTTCTTTTCATAATCACCAGCACGAAATACCTATCCTTGCTACGGTAGCATCAAAAAACGAAGGCATAAAAGCATTAAAAGAAAAGATAATGCAAAATGAGCCTACTCAAAATACTGCACGAAAAAAACAATTACTTACAGAGAAAGTGTACCAGTTAATACAGGCTAAACGCATGAAGGATGTAGATAAATCTATCTTGCAGGCACAGGTGGCTGCATTGCCGGCAGATTTTAATATATATAAATTTGTGAAAGATTTTTAAGGAGCCAGGTTAGGTGCTTAGCAAAGTTTTGATCCAGTTTTTTATATGATATTTCTCTTTTATTTCCATTGGTAATTCTTTGTAAGGTTTATCAAAAAAACCGGGAGGTATCTCCGGATTCAGCGGATCAATTATTAATATATTCTGCTCATCATAAAAATCGTACGACCGGATATTTTTATTAGTGGTAATTAATTTTTTACCCAATCCCATTGCCTCAAATGGCCGGAAGGTTAAGCCGTTTTGGTTGTCTTTGTTTACATCCAGCAACACTTCTGCCCCCGCAATTTCTTTGAGCATTTCCGTATAATTTAAAACTGTAGAAATCCGGCTGATATATTTACTTTCAAAATGCCTTATGGTATGTACTTTAAAACAAAAAGAGATGTTGGAGCGTTGTAAGCTTTCCGCAATATTCTCAATTAGCTTGTAGCGGTAATCAAAAGCGGAAAGATTATATACCTGGCAGGTTGGTTCTGCAATTATGTGGTCGTAAAAATAAAAATTACTCAAAAAAGTAAACCCATATTTTTTACAATCATCTGCATCAAAACTGTATACCTTATCAAAGATGTCCTTTATTATAATTTTTCGGGGAAAAAACGCTGCGGTATCCCAATAGTATGCAATAAAAAAATTAGTTTTTGTTCTTAGTAATTTAAGGTTAACGTCTTCAATAATATCCGGGCGAATGATGATAATTGCATCGTAGCCGGGCTTTAATTTTTTTATGGCCTCGTTTATTATGGCTTCGTGGTTTAGCTTCTTAAGGTTAGTTAATTTTAATTTTTTCCTTATAAAATTATGCACCCGTTGACCCAAATCTTTATATTTAAAACATGGTGTTTGTAAGTCCAGGAAATCAACTTCATAGTCAGTATATTTTTTTATTCCTTCCAATACAGCTTCAATAATGCCATAAGCTTCCGGAGCTACAATTAATAATTGCTTCATAATAAAAATCAACCGTTTTTAATAGTAAAAAGGAATTGCATTATGATAGATGTATAGGTTAAAAAAATGACGCAAATGAGCTAAACAAAATGTAGCATAGTCACTCTTCTTCTTTATTATTTTTCCACCAGCGATACCCAATAAAACCAACAATGGCAAACGGCGAGATCATCAGGTATAAAATACCTTTGTTCAAACCCAGTGCAGGTTTTTCTCCTAATTGAGACGCTGTTTTTGTGCACATGGCGCATTGTGCGCCGGCGGTATACACAATAAGCGTAAAAAACAATATTACAGAGAATATGAAAAGATATTTTTTCATGGTGTAAAAATACAGCTTTTTAGAGCAAGCAGTAACGAACCGGGTTATTTAAGGCAATTAACTGTTATTATGAAGCACACTGATGGGGAATGTTTATTTTTTAAGATTGAAAATAAGGAATTTCATCATGTGATTTTTCATCTTTTTGTTGCCAGTAAGCCAGTGTAACTACATGGCCGTCCGGTGTTTTTAATGATCTTCCAAATATTGCATTAGTTGGATTAAATGTTACATCTGTTACCCCAACTGTAAAAGTTTCAGGCCCGGGGGATAGCTGCGGAATTGCTGCTTCACCAGGTGCTTCGGAAACTACTACCAGTGCAGCAGGTGCAGGAATTATTTTTGGCGGAGGGCTTGCAACAACTACAACAGTAAAATGATTGTATATTAAAATCTTTTTCAAAAAATTTACTCTTTCCGGTATTGCATTCTTCTCTACTATAGCACATTTTATTCCATCAAGCTCTTCAAATTCATGATTTTTATTTATAGGCATGGGAAGAATTTAGCGTTTATTGAAGAGATAAAGGACATGTTACAATCCAAAACTTAATGAATAAATATAATTATAAACTGCTGGTATAAATCCAATAACAACAATACCTGCAACACAGATCAACATGGCAAGTTTTTGTAAAGTGTTGATGTATAATTTTTCAATCGGCTGTTCATTTACGCCCATAAACATTGCCTTTACAATTTTAAGATAATAATATAGTGAAATGATCATATTCAAAGCGGCAATAATAATGAGTAGCCAGTTACTCTTACCTGCCCCTGCCATTATTAAAAAGAATTTACCAAAAAAACCTGCCGTAGGAGGAATGCCCGCCAGCGAGAATAAAGAAATGGTGAGCACCCAGGCTAAGAATGGATTCGTTTTATAAAAACTTTTGTAATCATCTATATTCTCTTTACCTGTTAAAGCACTTACAAATGCAATTACACCAAATGCCCCGAGGTTTGAGAAAATATAAATCAGTAAAAAATAAATTACTGAAGCCGAACCCATTTGGCTGCTCCCTGAAATACCAACAAGAATGAAACCTATTTGTGTAATAGAAGAAAATGCAAGAAATCTTTTTAGGTTGTTTTGACGAATGGCAAATAAATTTCCAGTGAACATTGTAAGCACACTTAACAGGAAAAGCATTTTGTACCATTCACCTGCAAGGGGTTTAAAAACCGTGTAAAGCACGGAAACAAAAACAAAAAGAAATGCAGCTTTTGAAATAACAGATAAATAAGAAGTAACGGTTACGGGGGAACCTTCGTAAACATCCGCCGTCCATAAATGAAAAGGAACAACAGAAATTTTAAAAGCAAAACCGGCGAGTAATAAAATAAATGCGAACAATTGCAATGGGCTTCCGTTAAGATGCTGGGAGATTTCTGAAAAATTCAAAGTGCCTGTAGTTCCGTAAACGAGGGAGATGCCAAACAATAATAATCCTGACGAAAAAGCAGATGAAATAATAAGTTTCATTGCAGCTTCCGATGATTGACGTTTTTCTAAATCAAAATTACAAAGGGCAGCAAGTGGTATGGTTGATAACTCCAACGCCAGGTAAAACATTAACAGGTTGCCACCGGAGATCATAAAAAACAATCCGAGTAAAGTAGATAACAACAGCATGTAAAACTCTAAAACATGCTTATGATTTTTCAACCATGAATAAGCCTGTGCAGAAATAATCAGGGTGCCAAGGTTAAGCATATTTTTTTGTAGCTCCAGCAGTTTATTTGTTCTGAACATATCGCTGAATAAAGATCCATCAGCATTCATAAAAAATCCTGCAATAAAATTTATGAGTAGCAAAACATTCACAACATTTAAAAGCGTTTTATTACTCCATTCATTATTCCCTATTTTGATAAAAAGTAAAATGAAGATGATCACTGCAAGCAGCAATTCAAATTTCAGTAATATAAAAAAATCCTGAACCATTTTATTGCCTGGTGTTTTAAGTTTGGATGTGTAGTTACATTTTTTTTGAACTGGTCGCAATTTGCGACCACCTCTGCTCACAATTATTTTGCTATATCACTTATAATTTTTTTTATTATAAATTCTGTTCCCGGTGTTATCAGTTTGTTTAACCAGAATGGTGCAATGCCAATAGCCACAATACCTGCCAATAAAATTACCGCAGCAAATTTTTCGTTCCATTTTGCATCGGTAAGCGAAAGGTAATGGGCATTATTTACCGGCCCCATAATTGTCTGCCCCACTGCTCTTAAAATATACACTGCTGTTACCACAATAGAAGCACAGGATAAAATTGTTGCAACCCGATATAAAGTATCAGCGTTTTGCCAAGAGCCTATGAACACAGTTACTTCAGCTACAAAACCGCTTAGCCCCGGCAAGCCCAATGAACACAAACCGGCAAGTACAAACACGGTAGAAATGAATGGCATTATTTTGAGCAAGCCGCCAAGCTGAGCCGTAATTCTTGTATGAGTTCGGTCATAAATCATACCGATGGCAGCGAAGAAAAGAGATGTCATTAATCCGTGAGAAACCATTTGCAACACTGCGCCGTTGATGGATGTTTGTGTGAGCATTCCAATACCCAATAATACAAACCCGCAATGACTAACCGATGAATAGGCATTGATATATTTCAGATCTGTCTGCATCATGGTAGCGAAGGCGCCGTAAATAATGGCGATAGTTGCCAGCACGATAATGACCGGCGCATAAACATGTGCTGCAGCAGGCATCAAAAAAGTAGCTACCCGTAAACAACCATAGCCACCTAATTTCATAGAGATGCCCGCCAGAAACATGGATGCTGCCGTAGGTGCAGATGAATGCCCATCAGGCACCCAGGTATGAAACGGAAACAAAGCACCAAAAATTCCAAAGCCAACAAAGGCAAAAGGAAAAAATAATTTCTGCACTTCCACAGGAATATTCATTTGTGCGATCTGTAACAGATCAAATGTATGTGCGCCATTGCCGGTATCTGTGTTGAAATACAATCCCAGCAGTCCCACAAAAACTAATGCAGAACCAGCCATCAACATCAGCGCAAGCTTCATTGCACTGTATTCTTTTTTGCCACTGCCCCAGATACCGATCAATAAAAATTTTGGAATCACAGCAATTTCAAGAAAGAAAAACAGTGTAAAGAGATCTAGTGAAATAAAGAATCCATAAGCGCCAAGGCTTAGCAAAATCAGGAGTAAGAAAAATTCTTTGTTCATCCTTTCCATCTTCCAGGAAACCAATATCCCGGCCAGAACAACAAATGAAGTAAGCAAAATCATTGCTATAGAAATTCCATCAACACCCACATGATAATTAATGTTGAGCGCTGCAAACCAGATGTGACTATACTCGAATAGCATCTGCCCGCTATTGCCTGCTGTACGTTCCTGCCAGTAAGAGAATAATAAAAAGAAGGTACTTAACAGTTGTATAATTGCACCTATCAATGCAATACTACGAACCTGCTTTAAGCCTTTACAAAATAAAACAGCAATGCCCGTTAGTAGGGGAAATAATATGAGTAAAGACAAATTCATTTGTTATAATATTGTTTTCTCATTTCCATAAATAAATAAATAACACTGCCAGCCCTGCTATCCCTGCAAAAAAATACAAAGCATAATGCTGCACTTTACCGGATTGCAAACCCTTTATTAATGAAGAAATTTTTGCTGTGATTGCAGCAAGCAAATTCATAAAACCATCCACAATATTTTTGTCAATCCAGGCAGCAGGTTTACCAATAAGATTAAAAATAATTTTTTTTGTAATGAAGATATATATTTCATCTACATAAAATTTCTTATAGGCAGAATGGTATATTCCTCCTAACGAAGTTGATATTTTATCCGGCAGATCATTTTGCTTTCTGTATAACTTTGCTGCAAATAAAATGGCAGCAACGGAAAGCGCTACCGGCACAACAGAGAAAGCAATATCAAGATGAGTTTCTAATGGGACACCATCCGCAGTAACCAATGAAGAAAGCGGCACGAAGCCCGCAAATACAGTACAGGCAGCCAATACAAGCAAAGGCAATTTCATAGACAAAGTCCCCTCTCCATGATGAATTTGCACCTGTGGTTCTTTATTATGAAAAATAGAGAAGTACAGACGGAACATATAAAATGCAGTAAGCATGGAAGTAAATACTCCTACAATATAAATCAATTTGTTTGAGTTATATGCAGCAAATAAAATCTCTTCTTTGCTAAAAAACCCTGCAAAAGGCGGGATGCCTGCAATAGCAAGACAGGCAATTAAAAAGGCAATATGCGTTAGCGGCATTCGCTTTCTTAACCCGCCCATATCTTTCATTTCATTGCTATGCACCACATGTATTACTGCGCCGGCACATAAGAACAATAATGATTTAAAGAACGCATGGGTGAAGAGGTGAAACATGGAAGCCATGTAACCAAGCCCCTGCTCGCCGCCATGCCCTGAGACACCCAATGCAAACATCATGTAACCGATCTGCGACATGGTAGAATAAGCAAGCACCCGCTTGATATCCGTTTGCGTACAGGCTATTACTGCTGCAAGCAAAGCAGAGAGAGCGCCTGTGTAAGCAACAATATTTAAAGCAACCACATCAAATGAATAAAGCGGAAATAATCTTGCTACAAGATATACACCTGCCACTACCATTGTTGCAGCATGTATCAATGCAGAGACGGGTGTGGGGCCTTCCATAGCATCAGGCAGCCAGATGTGTAATGGAAACATTGCAGACTTTCCTGCGCCACCAATAAAAACTAATGTCAATCCCCAGGTGAGCATGGATACTCCAAGAAAAGAACTGGTTGTAATGCTGATTAATTGTGATGACTGTGCTGTTGTAAGCCTGGTGATCAATGTATGAAAATCGAGTGTTTCGGCATGGAATGCCAAGATAAGAATACCGATTAAAAAGCCAAGATCAGCAAAACGGGTTACAATAAAAGCTTTTTTGGATGCTGCAACTGCTGATGGCCTATCATAATAAAATCCGATCAACAGGTAAGAGGAAATACCCACCAGTTCCCAAAAAATATATATCTGGAAAATGTTTGTAGAAACCACAAGCCCCAGCATAGAGAAAGTAAACAAGGAAAGAAAAGCATAGTAAGTAGAAAATCTTTCTTCTCCTTTCATATAACCCAAACTGAATATGTGCACCATCAATGATATAAAACTTACAATCACCAGCATCATCACCGAGATGGGATCCAGGATTATGCCCATGTCAATAGACACATTTTCTGAGAATTGGAGCCAGGTAAATTGCAAAGGGATAATAGATTGATAAATGCCATTTACTTTCCCGTCAACAAAAAAATAATTATACGCCGTTACTAAAGAAAGAACAGTAATGGTAAATAAAACAATCGTTCCGATGAAACCCGAAGAACGCTTTAAATATTTTCTGCCAAATAAGCCAAGCAACACGAAACTTGCCAGTGGCAGTAAAGGTATCCATGCTATATATGATGCATAATTCATAAAAAATTCAAACCTCTTTTGGTATTAAAGTTTAGTATTTCTATTCAGCAATGACCATTGACTATTCAGCACTCACCATTTCATTTCTCCTGCATCTTCCACATCAATTGAACTATGGCTCCTGTAAAAATTAATTATTATCGCAATAGCAACTGCAGCTTCGGCTGCAGCAATTGTAATGATAAAAATGGTAAAGAATATCCCGTTCAATTGACCGGGATATAAGTATTTATTAAACGCAACAAAATTGATATTCACGCTGTTCAGCATAAGCTCTATTGACATCAGCATAGTGATCATGTTTCTCCTGGTAAACAGACCATACACACCAATAAAAAATAAGGCAGTGCTGACAAATAAAATATGTGTTAAAGGAACATCATTCATCTTATTAAAATTATTTTACCCTATTCATTTATAATTTTCTGCTGCCTCTTCTTTTATATGTATTGGTTTATTTTCTCTTCCGGCTTTGCCAATTGTTGCTGGGCTTTTCATGGCAATTACGATGCAGCCGATCATCGCAGCAAGTAGTAAAATACTCGCCACTTCAAATGGTAATATATATCCATGCTCTGTGGTACTCAGCAATTGAATTCCGATATTACTCACGTTTACATTTAACGTTTGATTTACTACAGGGAGAAAATTATATTTGTACATTAAAGTATAGGTAAGAATAAATCCCAGTAATGCAATAAGAGATGCAAAAAAAACCTTACTCCGCACCGGCTTTGCCATTTCGTTGCCTGCTTGTTGTGTAAGGAAAATAGAAAAGATAATGAGTACCACGATGCCACCGACATATACTATGATCTGCACTGCAGCAATAAAATCCAACTGCATCCAGAAAAATAATCCGGCAATGCCAATCAGTGAAAACAATAACCAGATGGCGGAACGAAAAATTTTTCTTGAAGTAACAGCAAGCAAACCTGTGCCTAAAATAAAAGCAGAAATGATATAAAATATTACCTGTGATGCAGTCAATTTATTGTAATTTTCTTTATATAATTTTTCACCTTTTACCTCTCACCTTTCAACTACTCTACCCCCTCCCTTATTTTTGATCCTGGTTTATTTAATTTTTTTGTAAGAAGGCTCCGGTCAAACACACTATGTTCAAAGGTTTGCGCCATTTTAATCGCATCTGTCGGGCAGGCAACAATACATAAATTACACATGGTGCACAATTCCAGATGATATACAAATGTATCAATGGCTTTTTTCTTTTTGCCTTCCGGTGATATGTCAAATTTTGTAACAATTTTTATAGTGGCATTGGGGCAGGCTAACTCACAGGCGGTGCAACCTGTGCAGGCATGTTCATTATTTTCATCATGCAGCATTACCACTTCCCCCCGGAAGCGTTCCGGTAATATTTGTTTTGTATCCGGATATTGTTGCGTGATAATTTCTTTAGGATGTGTGAAATAATAACCCGTCCGCCGCATGCCGGTAAGCAATGATTTTACTGCGTTGTAGATATCTGATATGTAGTTTTTTAAAAACAATAAAAATAAATTGAGATGAAGATTAGAAATGCCACCCCTTAATCGCCACCAAAGTAACCAGCAATAAATTGAACAAACTTATGGGCAACAGATATTTCCATTCTAAATTTAATAGTTGATCAATACGCAACCGTGGAAACGTCCACCTGAACCACATGATAACGAATATAAGGAAAAAGACTTTTCCCATAAACCATATTGATGACGGAATATAATCCATCACATGATTAAAGCTTTGCCAGTGCCCGATGTGAAACGGCATCCAGCCGCCGAAAAATAGTATGGCGCCTATGCTGCACACTATAAAAATATTTACGTATTCGGCAAGAAAAAATAAAGCGAATTTCATTCCTGAATATTCTGTGTGAAATCCTGCTGTTAATTCGCTTTCTGCTTCTGCCAGGTCAAATGGGGCCCGGTTGGTTTCTGCAGTTACGGCGATAATAAAAATTACAAACGAAATAACCGCCGGGATATGCCCCTTAAAAATCCACCAGCCATTTTGTTGTGATGCAATGATATCAGAGAGCTGCAGGCTGCCGGTAAGTACCACAATAGAGATAACAGATAGCCCTGCACTCAATTCATAACTCACAATTTGTGCACCGCTCCGTATGGCACCAAGTAAAGAATATTTATTGTTGCTTGCCCAGCCCGCCATTAAAATACCAATTACAGAGACAGAAGAAACAGCGCTTACATAAAGAACACCAATATTTAAATCCCACATCTGGAATCCTTTGGCAAAAGGGATGGGCGCCATGATGAGCATGGCAACGATCATTACTACAAAAGGTGCCAGGTTGAATAAAAATTTATCTGCACCATCAGGAGTAAGCCCTTCTTTCATGGCAAGCTTTAAAGTGTCGGCAACGGTTTGCAATGAGCCCTTGTATCCAACACGGTTTGGCCCAAGACGAATCTGCATATAAGCAGAAACTTTTCTTTCCATTAATACCAGCACCAGGCCAAGCACTGCAAATAATGTAATAACAGATAATCCCACGATCACAAATTCAAACAGCAATGCCAGTGTTGGATTGAAAGTTTTGCTCAACCCATGGTGAATAAAATCTGTTATGCCTTCGAGACTGAACATATAATCCATTTGCCCTAAATCCTAAATGGACTTAAGAAAGTTTTAAAATTTATTATTTATATTCCCTCTTATCCAAAATTAATTGTGCTTCTTTGCTCCCCTTTTAAGTGTTGGGGGTTCTTTACCTGTCTATGTCCGGTACTACTAAATCCAATGTTCCCATAATAGCTACAAGGTCACCTATTTTATGCCCTGTTGCCATGTGATTAAGCGCTGAGAGATTGGAAAAACCAGGTGACCGGAATTTTATCCGGTAAGGGGTTGTGCCGCCCTCGCTCACAATATATACTCCAAACTCACCACGTGCTGTTTCCACTCTTGAATAAAATTCTCCCTTCGGTAATTTCAAAACGGCTTTTGTTTTTGCAACAAAATCTCCTTCAGGAATATTATCAATAAGTTGTTCCACAATAGAAAGTGATTGCCGCATTTCCTGCATGCGGACAAGATAACGTGCAAAACAATCGCCACCGGTTTCAATGACCTCATCAAACTGCAACTGGCTGTAAACTTCATAAGGATATAATTTTCTTATATCGCAGCTCACGCCGCTGCCTCTTGCTGTGGGCCCTGTGCAGCCATAAGAAATTGCATCTTCTTTTGAAATATAGCCGACATTTTTCATCCGGTTTTGAAAAATAATATTACCGGTTACCAATTCATCATACTCATCAATTTTTGATTTGAAGAGTGCAATAAATTCTTTTACTTTTTTTTGAAAATCTGGATGCAGATCGGCCATTACGCCGCCGGGCACAATATAGTTCATCGTTAACCTGGCGCCGCAGGTTTCTTCCATGATATCATTAATCGCTTCCCGTTCTCTGAACGCATGGAAAAAAGGAGTGAGTGCCCCCACATCCATTGCCATGGCACCCCACCAAAGCTGATGCGATGCAAGCCTTGTTAATTCATCCATTAATATACGAATAACTTTTGCCCGTTCGGGAATTTCAATCTGCATGCCTTTCTCTACACATAAAGCACATCCATGGTTATTGATGTGGGAAGACAGGTAATCCATGCGGCTGGTAACATAAATAAACTGGCGGTAGGATAGGCTCTCACACATTTTTTCTATGGAGCGATGAATATAACCAAGATGCGGCTCCACGTTTTTGATGGTCTCTCCACTAAGGGTAATTACGAGATGTAAAACGCCATGTGTGGATGGATGCTGCGGTCCAACATTTATCACCAGGTCTCCGGCATCTACCGGATTACTGGTGTTATAGAGTTTAGTATAGTCTGTTATTATTTCGGTTTGCCTGTACATTTTTTTTGCCAAGAATTAACACGAATGATAAAATATGCTCTTTACAGTTTGATCATATTCACCGGGTCTTCATAATCTTTACGTAAGGGCCAGCCCTCCCATTCATCCGTCATAAATAATCTTCGCAGATCCGGATGCTGTAAAAAAATTACACCAAATAGATCATACACTTCACGTTCATGAAATTCTGCGGTGCGCCAAATACCTGATACTGTTTCTATTTCCGGATTATTTCTACTGAGGTTAGCTTTTATCACAAGGGTATGACGGTGTATGGTAGAAGTTAAATGATATACCATGGTGAAATGTGTTTTCCCCGCAGGAGTCTGCGACCAATCAATACAGGTAAGGCAAAATAAATAATTGAATTTTAATTCTTCTGTAGAGAAAAGTTGTTGTGCTATGATTTTCCAATTGATGGGTTCAACAAAAAGAGTTATCCATTCACCACCCTCTTCAAAAGTTGCAGAAGGTATAAGTTCTGTTAGTTTTATTTTTAACTCTTCGCTATTCATCGCTCTCTTAAGCCCCTTTAGGGGTTGGGGTTTTTATCTGTTCTCTCGTTGCGCCACTTTTTATTTTTTCCTGCAATGTTATTAATGCGTGCAGTAAAGCTTCGGGTCTTGGCGGGCAACCTGCTATATATACATCTACGGGTATTACATGGTCTGCCCCTTTTACCACAGAATATGTGTTGTAGAAAAAAGGGCCACCGCTTGTTGCGCATGCACCCATGGCTATCACGTATTTTGGATCTGCCATCTGATCGTATAATCTCTTTAATACAGGCGCCATTTTATTCACAATTGTACCGGCAATAATTATTACATCTGCCTGCCGGGGTGTGGCTCTTGCTACTTCAAATCCAAAACGTGACCAGTCATATTTTGCAGCGGCAGTGCTCATCATTTCTATGGCGCAGCAACTGGTGCCAAAAACTAAGGGCCATAATGAATTAGAACGTGCCCAATTGATCACTTCATCTAATTTACTTATTACGATACCTCCACCTGCAGTCGGGTGTACTGTTCCGGGAAACACTCCAACCTCTCCGCCAATTGGAGTTAGGCTTTCAGCAATTTTATTTATATGATCACTATCCATGAATGTTACTTTCTTGTTCCTCCCTCCCGGGACGTTAGGTTGGCTTTTTTACTTCCACTTTAATGCCCCCGATTTGTGTGCATACAAAAACCCCATAAAAAGAATAAAGAGAAAAATGATTATTTCCAAAAAAGCGCTCATCCCAATTTGCTTTACCACCACTGCCCACGGATATAAAAAAATCAACTCCACATCAAAAATGAGAAAGATAAGTGCAAATAAATAATACCCGATGTTAAACTGGTTCCAGGGAGAACCATCTGTTGGAATACCGCATTCGTAAGCCTGTCCCTTTTGCGGATTTTTTGTTCCCTTTACCAGGATTTTTGCCACAGCTATGCCCCCGGCAGAGAAAGCAATTGCAGAAAAAATGAGAATAATTAATGAGGAAGCACCCATTGGTTAGTTATTTTTTTCATTTACAATTTACGAAGTAAAATTTAAAGCCCATTAAACTTAAGCTATTACTGCCTGAAGTTATTTCGGATTTTATATTAATTAAAAATCATGGTTAAGGAAAGACGTTAGCATTATAAATGCTTTGAAATAAAAAAGGGTTTCAAACTTAAATCGTCTGAAACCCTTTACCACTTTGCGTGGGCCCACCAGGATTTGAACCTGGGACCCTCTGATTATGAGTCAGATGCTCTAACCAGCTGAGCTATAGGCCCTGTTACTATTTTTAATAACCGGGTGGCAAAAGTAAGTAAAATCAGATATTTGCCGAAACGTTTTATAAAAAAAGATGATAAAAACAAAAAATATAATCTTCGACCTGGGCGGCGTTTTGCTGAATATAGACTATAACAAAACCTTAAAAGCCTTTGAGCAGCTTGGGTTCCCACACTTTAGCGCAATGTATTCACAGTTTACCGCTGATGCTCTTTTTGAAAAATTAGAGACAGGCGAAGTATCCAATGAAATTTTCTATACAACCCTCATCTGCAAACATCCGGTTATTACACAGCAGGATATAAAAGAAGCATGGAATGCAATGCTGCTTGACTTCAGGTTGGAGAGCATAGGATTTTTGCAAAACCTTTCCACAAACTACCGGTTATTTTTATTAAGTAATACCAATGCTATACATTATGAAACTTTCAGGGAGAAATTTATAACGGAAACCGGGATGGTTAGTTTGGATTCATTTTTTACAAAAGCTTATTATTCTCATTTAATAAATCTTCGTAAACCTACTAAGAAAGTTTATGATTTTGTATTGCAGGACGCTGGTATTTTAGCAGCGGAAACTTTATTTGTAGATGATTCTTATAACAATATAGAAACTGCTGCCAGTATGGGTTTTAAGAGCCATTTGCTAGTAGCGGGAGAAACAATTGAAAGCCTGGATTATTCATTATAACCCGTCTATTTCACCTCTTCATAGTCTATGTAATCTCCACTGGCAGGTCTTTTTGAAGCGGCATCTGGTGGAGCAGTATTAAAATTGTTAGTATTAGACTGTTGCTGTTCCTGCATCTTTTGATGCATTTCATGCATCTTGCCTTTCATTTGTTTCGTGGTATTATAAACTGGTATAATAAATTCAAAAATCAGTTTATACACCAGGTATATTATAAACAATTCAAAAGCTAATTTCAAAATATTCATATCGCAAAGTTATATAAGCTTAAAATATTTGGCTGTTAAATTTTGCCCGCTAATAGGCACCAAACTTTTGGATGTTATATATAGGTTTAGTATATTTGCAACGGATAAAGAAACAGGAAGAAGGGAACGGAGGCGTTCCCTTCCGCTTTTTTAAGAATATGAGTACGGAAACACAAATAGAAACGGTACAAAAGCTATTACAACCTTTGTTGTTTGATGATATCTTCCTGGTAGAAATTAAAGTGAAACCGGTTAATAATATCAAGATATTCTTAGATGCAGATAGCGGCCTGGGTATTGAAAAATGCATTAAAATAAACCGGGCATTATATAAAATGATGGAAGAAATGGGTATCTATCCTGAAGGAGATTTTTCACTGGAAGTTTCAAGCCCTGGAATAGAAGAACCTCTAAAACTGCATCGGCAATATGTAAAAAATATAGGACGAAACATAGCCGTAGAAATTTTTAATTATACAGCGCCTGATGATGCAGCAAATAAAATGGGTATAAAAAAAGAAGGGAAACTTACCGAGGTAAATGAAGATAATATTATAATTGAATTTACAGAAGGCAAAGGCAAAAAAGCGGTAACGCAAAATGCAACTATACCTTTTGCAGAAATAAAAGAAACAAAGGTTCAGATAAAATTTTAATTAACACGAAACCCCCCTGCCGGCGGGGATAAGAGGAGGCCGGAGCGGAATATGGCAAGCATTAACTTAATAGACTCGTTCCAGGAATTTAAGGAAGCAGAAAACATTGATCGTCCAACTTTGATGAAAGTGATGGAAGATGTTTTTAAAACCCTTATCCGGAAGAAGTATGGCAGTGATGATAATTTTGATGTTATCGTCAACGATCAAAAAGGTGATCTGGAAATTTTCCGTCGCCGTACCATTGTAGATGATGACGATCTGTATAATACCCTCACAGAAATTGAGCTTAAAGATGCTATTAAAATAGAGCCCGATTATAATGTTGGGGAAGAGTTGTACGAAGCCGTGGATATTCAAAAAGAATTTGGGCGCAGGGCCATACTGGCCGGAAAGCAAACACTGGCAGCCCGTATAAATGATTTAAAGAAAAACATCCTTATTAAAAAATATGAAGATCGGGTAGGCGATATTGTTAGCGGAGAAGTGTACCAGGTATGGAAAAAAGAAGTATTGATACTGGATGAAGACAGCAATGAAATGTTGTTGCCAAAATCGGAACAGATTCCTTCTGACTATTTTAAAAAAGGGGAGACCATACGTGCGGTTGTAAAAAAAGTAGAGTTAAAAAACAGCCAGGCCATTATTATACTTTCACGTACAAGTCCACTCTTCCTGGAAAAATTATTGGAAATAGAAGTACCGGAAATATTTGATGGTTTGATTGTTGTTAAGAAAATTGTGAGAGATCCCGGTGAAAGGGCAAAAGTTGCTGTAGAAAGTTATGATGACAGGATAGATCCGGTAGGTGCCTGTGTAGGAATGAAGGGGAGCCGTATACATGGTATTGTACGGGAACTGAAAAATGAAAATATTGATGTCATTAACTGGACAGCTAATACGCAATTGCTTATTCAGCGTTCATTAACCCCGGCAAAAATTACCAGTATAGAATTGGATACAGAAAAAAATCATGCAAATGTTTACCTTAAGCCAGACCAGGTTTCCCTGGCCATAGGCCGCAGGGGCGTAAATATTAAACTTGCCTGCGAACTTACAGGTTACGAGATTGATGTTTTCCGTGATAATGAAGGGGAAGATGATGACTTTGATATTGACCTGGAAGAATTCTCAGATGAAATAGAACCATGGGTAATTGAAGCTTTGAAAAAAGTAGGTTGTGATACGGCACGGTCGGTACTTGACCTTACAGCAGAAGAACTGGAACGCAGAACTGACCTGGAAAAAGAAACAATTGTAGAACTGAGAAAAGTATTGCAGGCAGAGTTTGAAAAAGAATAATAAGGACTGTTATAAAAAAGCAGGATCATTTAATACCTAAAAGAAAATTTCCCGGTATGAACGGGATAGTAAAAATAAAGAATGTCAGAAGTAAACACACCAAGGTTGATGGCAGCCGCCAAAGAGTTTAACATAGGTACCAATACCTTGATAGACTTTCTTGTGTCCAAAAGTTTTAGCAGCGATGAGCTCAAGCCAAGCACTAAGCTTTCAGAAGAAATGTATCGGGTGCTGCAGGGCGAATTTCAGCAGGATAAAGCTGCAAAGCAAAAAGCCGAGCAGATAGATTTACCCAAAGGCGCCGGTAATAATGAACCTAAAAAGAAGAGAGACGAAGAAGATCTTTCGTTTAAAAAGAAGGAAGAAAAGCCAAAAGATAAACCGAAGGAAGAAGCTGTTTCGGAAGAACCTAAACAGGTTGTAAACGAACTACTGGAAGTTGCTGAGAAAAAAGTTGAGCAGGAAGTTATTACTGTAAAAGAAGAGACATCAAAAAAAGTAGATGCCCCGGTAACCGGCGCTGATCCTGAACTTACAAAGATGGAGACCAAGGAACTGGAATCGCCAAAGGTGATTGGTAAAATAGACCTGGATGCTATAGACTCATCAACCCGCCCTAAAAAAGCAGCTAAGAAAAAAGAAGAAATTCAACCAGAGGCAGTAAAGAAAGATATTGTGGTAGAAAAGCCGGCATCAAAAAAGGCAGGAGAAAAGGAAAAAGAGAAAAAAATTACAGCAGCAGCAGAAACTACAGCGACTGAACCAAAAATAGAAGACCAGGAGAAAGAGGCGCCGCCGGTAATAGAAAATATACAGGCTGAAAAATTAACAGGGCCCAAAATTATGGGGAAAATTAATTTACCTGTAGATAGTGATACCCGCCCTAAAAAAGAGGACGATAAACATAAACGCAAACGCATTCCTATACAAAGGAAACCCGGCGCTCCGGGGGGTAATCATCATCCACAGGCTCCATCAGGCGGCAGCAATATTGCCCAAAATGGGCAGCCACGTGGCAACAGGGCTATTCCCGATGGCCGCAATACCGGCACTGGCCCTAATCGTGGGCCGGGCCAGCAGGCAGCAGGCAGCAACAGGTTTCAGCGGCCAGCAACGGGCACGCCTGTACGTAGAGAAGATAAAGTAATTGATGCAAAAGAAATACAGGAAAAATTAAAACAGACACAAGCCAAACTTGCCGGCTCTGGTGGCCGTGGTAAAAGTTTAAAAGCTAAATACCGAAAAGCCAAAAGAGAGGAAATGGCCGAGAACCAGGGCGTTTCTGGTGTAGAGGGAAATAAATTGCAGGTTACAGAATATATATCTGTAAGTGAGTTGGCGGGTTTAATGGAAGTAAGCTTTGCAGATATTATCAGCAAGTGTATGAACCTCGGTATCATGGTGTCTATTAATCAGCGTTTAGAAGCTGATGTTATAGAACTGGTGGCAAGCGAATTTAATTTTGAAGTAGAATTTATAGGGGTAGATGATGCGGCAGAACTGGAAGAGGATGAAGCAGATGATGACCCGGAATATTTAAAACCAAGAGCACCTATCGTTACTATTATGGGTCACGTAGATCACGGTAAAACATCGCTATTGGATTATATAAGAAATACAAATGTAATTGCAGGAGAAGCTGGAGGTATTACCCAGCATATTGGTGCTTATGAGGTGACTCTGAAAGATGGCCGTGCTATTACCTTCTTAGATACGCCGGGCCACGAAGCCTTTACGGCTATGCGTGCCCGTGGTGCCAAGGTTACAGATATAGCCGTTATAGTGGTGGCTGCAGATGATGCAGTAATGCCTCAAACCAAAGAAGCTATTTCTCATGCCCAGGCAGCTAATGTGCCGATGATTTTTGCTATAAATAAAATTGACAGGGACGGCTCAAATCCAGAAAAAATTAAAGAACAACTTTCCGGTATGAACATCCTGGTAGAAAGTTGGGGCGGTAAATTCCAGAGCCAGGAGATAAGTGCAAAAACGGGGTTGAATGTAGACCTTCTGCTGGAAAAAATATTACTGGAAACAGATATTCTGGAATTAAAATCTAATCCTGATAAACAGGCTTCTGGTACTATTATAGAAGCTTCGCTTGATAAGGGCAGAGGATATGTCGCCACCATCCTTGTACAAAATGGTACACTTAAGCAAGGGGATATGATCGTTTCGGGTCAGTTCTTTGGTAAAGTAAAAGCCATGTACAATGAGCGTAATCAGCGCAGCGAAATTGCACCGCCCTCTACACCGGTTTTAATCCTTGGCTTAAATGGGGCACCACAGGCCGGCGAAACTTTCAAGGTTTTTGAGAACGAGGCAGATGCAAGAGAAATGGCTTACAGGCGTGGGCAGATCCTTCGTGAGCAGGGTATCAGGGCTAAAAAACATATTACGCTGGATGAGATTGGCCGCAGGCTGGCACTCGGAAACTTTAAAGAATTAAATGTTATCATCAAAGGCGATGTGGATGGTTCTGTAGATGCATTAAGTGATTCGTTACAGAAATTAAGTACCGAAGAGATCGTGGTTAAAGTAATTCATAAAGCCGTTGGTGCCATTACAGAAAGTGATGTTACCCTGGCCAATGCATCCGATGCTATTATCATTGGTTTCAATGTGCGTCCATCTATGAAGGCCGGTAAACTGGCAGAAGCAGAGTCAATAGAAATTAAATTATATTCCATCATCTACAATGCCATCGAAGAGATCAAGAGCGCTATGGAAGGTATGATGGAGCCGGGAGTAGAAGAAAAAATACTCGGTAATGTCGAAATAAGAGAAACTTACAAATTTGATAAAGCCACGGTGGCCGGGTGTTTTGTGTTAGATGGTAAGATTGCCCGTAACAACCGCATCAGGCTGGTACGTGATGGTATCGTAATATTCACCGGCGAGCTGGCCAGCCTCAAACGCTTCCGGGATGATGCAAAAGAAGTAACCAGCAGCATGGAGTGTGGCCTGGTAATAAGAAATTATAATGATATTAAAGCAGGGGATATTGTAGAAGCATTTGAAGAAGTAGAAGTAAAACGCACTTTATAAAATTATTTAGTAGCCAGCAGTTGTTTTTCATGGCAACATCGTTGTGTCACTCCCTTGTACAGGATAACGTTTTTCATAAAAAAATTGTAGTGTATAATGCACTACAATTTTTTGTTAAATGACAGCAATAAAACTGCTTCCCCGTAATACAGTTTTACATTTGAAAATATAAAAATTGCGCAATACATATTGCAACATATTATGATGAAAAATAAATTCTTACTAACTGTTTTTTCCTTTGGCATTTTTACAGCCACTTTTGCCCAGCCCAAAAAAATAGTAGCAGATAAAATTATTGCGGTAGTTGGAGATAAGATTGTACTAAAAAGCGATATAGATAACAGCATTCTGGATATGCAGCGCCAGGGGATAGAAGTACCGGCAAATGCAAAATGCCTTACCCTGGAGCAGGCGCTTGGTGTAAAAGCCCTGGTATTACAGGCCGAGAAAGATTCTTTGCCCGTAACAGACGAAGACGTAGAAGCTGATATTGAAAATCAGATTAGAAGTTTTATAAACGCTTACGGCTCTAAAGAAGAGCTGGAAAGAGTAGCAGGCAAAACTGTTTATCAACTTAAAGAAGATTTCAGAGAAGGTTTTCGTGACCGTAAACTGGCAACAGCCATGCGGGAAAAAATTGTTGGTGACATTAAAATAACCCCTAACGAAGTAAAAAAATATTTTGATAAAATACCTACAGACAGCCTGGCATTTTATGAAAGCGAAATTGAAGTTGGGCAGGTAGTTATTTTCCCTAAAGCCAGCCGGGATGCAGAAGAATATGCCATCCAGCAATTGACAGATTATAAAAAGCAGGTAGAAGCTGGTCAGAAAGATTTTAAATCCCTGGCTGTTTTATATTCAGAAGATCCGGGCGTAAAACAAAATTTTGGGCAGTATGAAATTAACCGGAACCAAAAAGATCTTGATCCTACCTGGCTTAATAAAGCATTTACTTTAAAAGAAGGCCAGATAAGTAATCCATTCAAATCAAAATTTGGTTATCATATTATCCAGTTGGTAAGCCGCTCCGGCGATGATGCAGTAGTAAAACACATTTTAAAAATACCACAGGTTACATTGGTAGAGATGAAAACAGGCATGCAGAAACTAGATTCTGTAAGAGCTAATTTAATTTCGGGCACCATAGATTTTGGCTCAGCAGTATCAAGGTATAGCGATGATGATCAAAGTAAATTTACGGCGGGCATAATCCAGGGCCGGGATGGTAGTTTTTTAACCATTGATCAGTTAGATAAGGATATGATACCTTTACTGAAAGAGCTTAAGCCGGGCCAGTACTCCCAGCCGGTAGAGTTTACAGACGATCGTGGAAAAAAAGGTACCCGAATTGTTTATTTAAAAACTCAAACAGCGCCACATAGGGAAAATTTAAAAGATGATTACAGCCGGGTAGCCCAACGGGCTTTGGAAGAGAAAAAAGAAAATGCACTGGAAGATTGGTTTAATAAGAAAATAAATACCTATTACATTATGGTAGATGATGAATACAAAAGTTGCGAGTCAATGAAAAAATGGGTGGACGCATCAAAGGCTACCGGTAAACAATAAAAAATAAACATTAAATCATATTAGCGTTCCGGTAGTCATCGGAACGCTTTATTTTTACATACAGTTTGGCCTTATTGGCAAATAATAAATATGATAGAGAAAAAAATTAATATACAGCAGCAGGAGGTTGCTATACTTGTTGGCCTGGTGCAGAAAGACCAGACAGAGGTACAGGTAAAGGAATATATGGACGAGTTGACTTTCCTGGCAGAAACGGCCGGTGTTGTTACGGTAAAAAGATTTACCCAAAAAATGAAACACCCGGATAATAAAACTTTTGTAGGAAAGGGAAAGCTGGATGAAATAAAAAAATTTATTCTATTAAAAGGAGATATCACCGTTGTTATTTTTGATGATGAATTAACCGGTTCACAAATTCAGCATATAGAAAAAGAACTGGAAACAAGAACTATTGATAGAAGCGACTTGATACTGGATATTTTTGCCAGCCGGGCCAAAACAGCCCAGGCTCGCATCCAGGTAGAGCTTGCACAATATCAATATATATTGCCAAGGCTTCGTGGTATGTGGAAACATTTGGAAAGGCAGGGTGGCGGTGTAGGTACCAGGGGTCCGGGAGAAACGGAAATAGAAACAGATCGCCGTATTGTAAAGGATAAGATTAGCCTCTTACGTAAACGCTTAGCCGATTTTGACAAGCAGGCATTTACACAAAGAAAAGAACGGGGCGAATTTATAAGGGTGGCCCTGGTAGGGTACACCAATGTCGGCAAATCTACCCTGATGAATATTTTAAGCAAGAGTGATGTATTTGCAGAAAATAAATTATTTGCCACGCTGGATACAACGACCCGTAAAGTGGTGTTTGAGCAAACTCCTTTTTTATTAAGTGATACTGTTGGCTTCATTCGTAAACTGCCGCATCACCTGGTAGAAAGTTTTAAAAGTACCCTGGATGAGGTAAGAGAAGCAGATGTGCTGCTGCATGTTGTGGATATTTCTCACGGGCAATATGAAGAGCAGCTTGGGGTAGTAAATAAAACACTGGCAGACCTGGGCAGTGCAGACAAACCTACCATTACTGTTTTTAATAAGATGGATAAATTTGAAGCCCAGGTATTTGATGAGTGGCTGGAAGATGATGTAAAAAAAGAAATACTGCGGGAACTTAAAGAACGCTGGCAAACAGAAACAAAAGACAATTGTGTTTTTGTATCTGCCACCGAAAAAACAAACCTCGATGTACTTAGGCAGACTATATTGAATAAAGTAAGGGGCTTATACCAGGTTAAGTATCCTTATAAAGCAGAATACTTTTATTAAGCTTTATTTGCTGCTATGCCTCAAAATAAAAAATACAATTGGTTTAAGATTGCCGACAGTATTAAGGAAATATATATAGGTGCAAATAACCTTGCAGAAATTATAGTAAACGGAAAAACAATCTGCGTTGCCTTGCATAATAATACATTGATGGCCTGTACACAAAAATGCCCACACGCAGGAGGCACTTTATCTCATGGGTATTTAGATGCGCTTGGAAATATTGTTTGCCCGGTGCACCGGTATAAATTCAACCTGCAAACAGGGAGAAACACAACTGGGGAGGGTTATTTTTTAAAAACTTTCCCGGTGCAGATACGCCCCGATGGCATATTTATTGGGTTTGAAATAAATAATATGTTCAATTGGCTGAAATAGTTAGTTTTATTTTTTTGCCGAAAACTAAAAAGCCTTATTTTTGCCGTCCCAATTAAAAGGGTACACTCCTCCTTAGCTCAGTTGGTTAGAGCATCTGACTGTTAATCAGAGGGTCTCTGGTTCAAGTCCAGAAGGGGGAGCAAAAGGT
>JBDUCK010000149.1:0-8157 GCA_040003485.1 Ferruginibacter sp.
TCAGGAAAAAGCCCGGCACTCAATGCAAGCGTGTCTTCCAAATTCCGGAAAATACTGTTGTAATCATCATCTTCAAATATTGGGGGATCCTGCAGCATTATTTCTTTTAATGTTTTAAAAGAAGCTGCCGTTTTTAAACGGGCCAGCGCTTTTATTACTTCATTTTGAAATAAACTGGTATCTGCCACATGCTCATATATATTTTTAAGATAGGCCGGAATCTCATCTCTTTTCCCATCTTTAATAAATCCCAGTTCGGCAATGAGTTTCGTCTTGGAATTATAATAATCCTTATCATTTATTGTCAGCCTGTTTATGGCATTAAACAGATCAACCGCAACAGTACTACCAAAATAAACATTAGAAATAGATTGTTGTGCTTTTTTATGCAATGCACTATCAGCACTAAAAAGATCGTTAAAAAAAACGGGTAATTTATTTTCATATAGATCTACCGGTTCGGTATTTACCAGCGGTACAAAACTTTCAAACACATCGTTCACAAAATTGCTTTGTTTATTTATGGTATCGCCCATGGTAGCCAAGGTAAACATAAATTTATCTTTCAATAAAATAAGGCGTTCTATAGTTCTGGAAGATCCGGTATCCTGCAAACTAAACCTGATTCCTTTTATATTGCCGGGTAGATTTACAGCTGACTGATTTTTTAGCAGCATATCATTCCTTTGCAGGTAATTATTTATTTCATTTTCCCAGAACTTCAGGGAGTCCCTTATGTAATAATATTTTGGGTATTCCTGCATGGTTATGGCAACCAATTCCCCGGTAGAATCGCTTAGCAGCAAACCATTTTTACGTTTTGGCCAATAAGCGATATAGCCTGAATAATTATTGCCGTTAGCGGCATCTGCGGCACTTTGTTCAATTACACTTCTTATACCCTCATCTATTGATGGGTGTATGGGTGTATTTACTTTAGTATGCAGAAATGTATCTACATATAGTGATGAAGACTGGTAGGTATAAGGTTGCCATTTAAAAGATTTCAAAAAAGAAAATGAGCTGTCTAAAGCATTATCAGTGCGCTGTGCCAGTACATAATAGTGTGGCCCAATCAAAAGGCAGGCGGCATTTACAACACTGCCGTTTTTCAGTCTTTCTCTAACCAGCAAAGCCGGCAATCCATTTAAAGCCGTTTGTTTCCGGCTTATCTGTTTATCAAAATAATCAGGGCTGCTAAAAGATTCTTCAACCAGCTTTAGATCAAAACTATCTTCTTCAATAAAATTAAAATTGTAAACACTCTTTTTAAAAATAAGGTACGCATCCCCGGTAGCTTTATCCTTAGCTTCGTATTCCCATCTGCCATCATCTATATTATTTAAAAACTGGTGTGGAGCTGCTGGCAACTGCATACTGAAACCTCCCTGCGCTGGCTTAAAATTTAATGCTGAATATTCTGCTTTTTTTAATTGTATGGATGAAAAAAAATGATTGGCTTCTTCGCCGGCAACATAATTATTTTGACCGCTCATTTTAAAAACGAGTATTTCAAATGGTGTAACAAATAATTGATAACGCTGCAGGTCACCCCGGCGGGTACGGTTGCTTATATCATAACCTTTATAACCATCTTTTTCAATTATTTTTTTTGACAATATTTTACCGGGGATGTTTTCGTAGAGCATACTGTCTATTTTTTTCATCACTTCATCTTCCGGCTGGCCCGTAAATGCGGCATACGTTTTTACCCGGGTAACCAAATAGTATGACCCGTTGTTCATATCGGCATACTGCCAACGGTTCAATGGCTGGTAGGCCGTTTTTAAAGCATAGAGATGACCCGGCACAGCTACAGAATACATACCGTCAGCAGCTTGCTGGGCAGTAAAATTCACTTTTACTTTAAGGTCGTCAATAGCTTCTTTTTTTACTGCATCCCGGTCACTCATTTTTATCGGGCGGAGAGTATATCCTTTTTTACGAAGCAGTTCTATAACACCCCGGCTCCCTGGCAGATGCGCTGCACCCACGCCGGCAAACAGTGAAGTTTTTTGAATGATGCTGTCAATTGAATTAGCCTGTATCTCATTTCGGCGGTACAGAAATTTTTCCCTGAAAGCTTCTGACCGCTCCATCATATTATCCAGCGAATCCATCAGGTCCAGGTCGCCACGGCGGTAGGCGTTCTGCATTTTTTCTACCAGGCTGGCCATACTTTCGCCATCCAGGTCTATGTCTTTTTTCTTTTTTTCTTTTGCCATATCCGCATAAGCCTCCAGCACCAGTTTTTCCGATTCATAATAATCCTCTACCCCAGCCGGGGCCTTGCCAAGTTTTCTGCCGGTTTGAAAAATATACAGGTCCAGGAAAGTATCTTCTTCAAAATCTTCTTTTGTTTTGTAAGAACGGTACAGCAAACTGTTTACCACGGGCGGCTCTGTACTTAAAGATGCCTTTAAAACATCGTCGTATTTATTTATGCGGAAACTGTTTTCGGTTAGGTAATCATTGCCCGCAGGCTGCACATACGAAGTATAATTTTCATTCAGCTCATTCAGCCGCACCATCTGCCCCTGCCACGATTCAGGGTTAAGTTCCAGGGCCACAGCATCCACATTTTTAAGCGCATAATAAAAAGAATCACTCAAGTGAAAAGCCATTTTACTGCTTACATGCATGGTGCCAAAAAGGTAAGATGGCTTTGTAAGCCCATGTCCCGTTATCTGCCACAAAAGGCTATTATATTTTGTATTATCCTTTTTTTGTGCAGAAATATTACTGGTGGACAATAAAAAAAAGAAGAGGATTTTTGCAAAGTGTTTTAAATACATAATTATATTAATGACTGCATGCAGTTTAATAAAGTTGCAGACAACTGCCTAAAATACATAAAAATATTGTCCGGTGTGCATTTTTACCAAGCATTACCATTAATTTATATTAGCTTTGCCCACTTTAAAAATCATGCCGTAACATGATAAGTGCCCTGAACAACTTTTGGGCTACCTATCTCTGTAAAATCTTTACAGTACTGGCATGTGATAAACAGAATTAAAATATTATTACATGAATCTCCAGTAAAAGCTTTCTTCACGCATGCTTTTTCCGGCAGAAACATCAGACAAAAAACAATAAAAATTTACTGATGAAATTATCACAATTCAGATTTGATCTTCCGCTAAACCTTATTGCGCAGCATCCAACCAAAAAAAGGGAAGAAAGCCGTATGATGGTAGTACACCGCAAAACCGGCGAAATAGAAAACAGGCATTTCAAAGATATCATGGAGTACTATGATGACAAGGATGTATTTGTAGTGAATAATACTAAGGTTTTCCCTGCACGCATGTACGGCCGCAAAGAAAAAACCGGTGCAAAAATTGAAGTTTTTTTATTGAGAGAATTAAATAAAACAAATAAGCTTTGGGACGTAATTGTAGATCCTGCCCGTAAAATAAGGGTTGGCAACAAATTGTATTTTGGCGAAAGTGATGAACTGGTAGCAGAAGTAATTGATAACACTACCAGTCGTGGCAGAACTATCCGTTTTTTATGGGATGGTACAGATGCAGAATTCCGGGGGATGCTGGATATATTAGGTGAAACCCCACTGCCAAAATACATTAAACGCAAACCCGAAGAAGAAGATAAAGAACGCTACCAGACCGTTTATGCAAAACACGAAGGCGCAGTTGCTGCACCAACTGCAGGGCTGCACTTCAGTAAAGAATTAATTAAAAGATTAGAAATAAAAGGCGTGCGTTTTGCAGAAGTTACCCTACACACCGGCCTTGGTACTTTCAGGCCAATAGAAGTGGAGGACCTGAGTAAACATAAAATGGATGCAGAATATTATCAGATAGATGAAACAGCATGCGCCATTGTAAATAAAGCTAAAGAAGGAGGCCAAAAAATTTGCTCCATTGGTACTACTACTATGAGAGCCATGGAGACTTCTTATACCGCACAAAAATTATTAAAACCATCCGAAGGCTGGACCAATCACTTTATACATCCGCCGTATAATTTTAATATTGCGGATTCCCTGGTTACTAATTTTCACCTGCCAAAAACAAGTTTATTAATTATGGCTTGTGCCTTCGCCGGTTATGATTTAATGATGGAAGCCTATAAAAAAGCTATAAAAGATAAATACCGTTTTTTCAGTTATGGTGATTCTATGATGATTATTTAGTCCTCTCTAAAATAGTAGCAACGCAAAAAATATTAAACTCCCTCCGGGAGTTTTTTTTTGCATAAAAAAAGGGCAGAGATAGAAATCTTAGCCCGTTTAAAATCCAATATCCTATGAAAAACCATAATAGTAGACTATAGTAATCTTTAAAAAGTTGCTGCTGTGTAAAAATAATTTTAGAAACATAAGGACAAAAAAAGGGGCAGAGATAGAAATCTTAGCCCGTATTAATCCAATATCCTATGAAAAACCAGTCTAAATACGTAAAGAAGAAATATAAAGATTTAAAAAGGGGAAACATCTTTTAGAAAGTGAAAATAAAAAAAGGGGCCGAGATAGAAATCTCAGCCCGTATTAATCCAATATCCTATGAAAAACCAAACTACTAACGTAATTTGTTAAACCAATATTGTGACTAAAAAAATTAATCAAAATAAAACCTCGCCGAACTATCACAATAATGCGTTGATTTATATATTAACCTAAAAAAAATAAAAATGAAAACCATTCAGCAGTGGCTTCAGGAATATGGCGAAAGCCACAAAAATGAAACAAATAAAACCATTCACTGGATCTGTGTGCCAGCTGTTTTCTTTTCCATTGTGGGCTTGCTTTATACAATAAAACTGCCTTATGTTATAGGTGCCTACCAGCTAAATGTGGCCGAAGTGGTAATGGTTTTAGCGGTTATCTATTATGCAAGTCTATCAAGAACTTTATGGGTGGGCATGTTACTCTTTGGTTTAGCCTGCCTTTTTATATGTCATTTAGTAGAAAATAGCGGACTGATTGCACTGTGGTTATTTAGCCTCATTGTTTTTGCCGCAGCCTGGATAGGCCAGTTTTATGGGCATAAAATAGAAGGCAAAAAACCTTCCTTCTTAAAAGATTTGCAGTTTTTAATGATTGGGCCAGCCTGGCTCATGAGTTTTATTTATAAAAAACTGGGGATAGGGTTGTAAAAAGTCCCGGTAAGCTTTGCGGCTATCAGCCATCGTTTTTTCACCAAGCAACTGCAGCGGCTATACGCTCCTGAATGACCAGTCGGGCAGGCGCTCCTACTCCTCACTCCGCTACGCTTCGTTGTGGGGTATCCGCTTCTATCCGCCATCCTATCATCTGTAAAATTACTATCAGCATTTTAAAATCCTATCCGGTCATAAATTCTCCATTACTATTTACTCATTTGCCACCTTTCTCAAATTTATTCCAGCCCAAACAATCCTTTATTTAAAACCTGCAGGGCTTGGTCTTTATAACTCCGCGGAATTAGTAAGGAAATATTATGCCTGCTGCCACCATAGCTTACCATGCGCACCGGTATTTCTCCCAATGCTTTAAACAGCTTCTGCATTAAATCTTTTGTGTCTGTTATTTCGTTACCTACTATTGAAACAATAGTTTGATTAGTATCAATCTCTACCGTACCAAAGGCTTCCAGCTCCTTGGTAATTTCAGTAAGAAAAATATCACTGTCTATGGTAACAGATACTGCTACCTCCGAAGTAGTGATCATATCGATAGAGGTTTTGTATTTTTCAAATACCTCAAACACTTTTCGTAAAAATCCATACGCCAGCAACATACGGCTACTTTTTACTTTAATAGCAGTAATATTATCCTTTGCTGCCACGGCTTTTACGCCGGTGCTGCCGGCATCTTCGGTTATTAGTGTGCCTTTGGCAGCGGGGTCCATAGTATTTAAAAGCTTTACCGGCACATTATAAAATTGTGCAGGCCATATACTGGCAGGGTGCAGAATTTTTGCCCCGAAATAAGCCAACTCTGCTGCTTCTTCAAAACTCATTTGCTCAATGGGCCGGGTAGTTTTTACAACCCTCGGGTCGTTATTATGCATCCCATCAATATCTGTCCATATTTCGCACACACTTGCATTAATAGCTGCTCCAATTAATGATGCTGTATAATCACTACCGCCACGTTTTAAATTATCGACTTCCCCTTTTGCATTACGGGTAATATAACCCTGTGTTACAAAAATATTTGTGTCTTTATTGCGGTTAAGCAATTGTGCCAGCTTTACTTTAATGGTGCCGATCTGGGGTTCATCCTGGTTGTCCAGTGTCATAAAATCCAGGGCTGGCAAAAGCTTATGTTCAATTTTCGCTTCTTCCAGGTAAAGACAAAAAAGTTTGGTACTGAGTAATTCGCCCTGTGCCAGTATATCTTTATTTAAAGCCTCGCTAAAAGATATTTTTAAAATAATAGAAAGAAATTCAAAATGCTCGGCAAGTATACGTTTTGCTTTTGCTATTACTTCAACATCTGTTAGTAAATCAGTTACAAATTCATTATAATATTCTTCCAGTGCATTTATCTTTTCCTGTGCCGCATAGCGCTCGTTAGTCGCCAATAAACTGCTGATCTCTACCAATGCATTGGTAGTGCCACTTAATGCAGAAAGCACTACAATCTTACGCTCATCATCGGCAGTTATTAATGCAACCACTTCTTTCATACGCTGTGGCTTACCTACACTGGTACCACCAAATTTCATTACTTTCATAACCTTCCAAATCCTCCCGGGTATTTAATTTTAAATGCTTAAAAATTATTGTTACGTTTATAAGCCACTGCCAGGCTATAGTTCGCCTGGTTTAAAGCCGGGCAAAAATAAACTACTCTGTTCAATATTCAAGTAGCTTCGATTATAACGATATTGAAAACTTTTCGCTGAGTAATTTAAGATCATCTGCCACCTGTTGTAACAAAGGAATACCATTTTGTATCCTTTCCTTTTCCATAGCTGCTTCTGGTTCACCGGGTATAATTACTTTATCAAAACCTTCTATTGTTTCTGCCGTTCTGAAGCGCCTTATCCAGTTATCCATATTATTTTTAAAATCCTTGGCTGGCCTAAAGGCATCAATATGCATGGCGCCAAAAAAATGACCAATGCCTTTGCCCGGCATATTCTCCGGCATAGCCACGTATGCAGGAAACGGTGGCACCCATGGGCCATAATTTGCACCACTCAAAATACCCGAAAAAATATCTACGATACTACCCAGCATAAAGCCCTTGTGGCTACCATGCTCTTTATCTCCACCCAGAGGCAGTAATGCACCGCCTTCTTTCAATTCATTTGCGTTGGTGCTGGCCTCACCGGTTTTCGTTTGTACCCAACCGTGAGGTGCTGTTTCATTTTTATGTTGCAGCATTTCCAGCTTGCCGTTAGCGGCCGTAGTTGTAGCAAAATCTGCTACGAAAGCTGGTTCATTTCCGGCGGGAATAGCTACCGCAATCGGGTTGGTGCCCAGCAATCTTTCTTTAGAAAAAGTGGGCGCTACCAGGGCTGATGCATTAGTCATGGCAATGCCGATCATATCATGTGGCAAAGCCATCATGGCATGATACCCGGCAATACCAAAGTGATTACTGTTCTGCACGCTCACCCAACCGGTACCGGCATTCTTTGCTTTGTCAATGGCAACCTGCATGGCAAACGGAGCTACCACCAGGCCTAAGCCGCTATCTCCATCTACTACGGCAGTAGAAGGCGTTTCATGAATTATTTTCAGGTCAGGTTTTGCATTTACCCTTTTTGCTTCCCACAACCGTACATAACCGCTCAAACGGGCAACACCGTGACTGTCAACGCCACGGAGATCAGCGCTTAATAAAGCTTTAGCAGCAATTGCAGCATCCATTTGGCTACAGCCTATCTCAATAAAAATATTTTGAGCAAAATGTAATAAGAGCTGATAAGAAAAAAACTGTTCCATCCGGCGAAGATAATAATAGAAACACGTATAGCATAGCTGATTGCAGATTACGGTGAACCGCTTTATGAAAAGTAAAATTGAAAACCCGATGTTGAACGGAGCGTCGCCTGTGAAGCTGCACAATGAACTTGTGTTCGTAAACCAAAAATGAATTCCTTAAATTTGCTGCCCGATTAACAGCTAAATTAATTTACAAGAATGGGAAGAATATTTGAAGTAAGAAAAAGTTCCATGTTTGCCCGTTGGGATAAA
>JBDUCK010000150.1:0-8116 GCA_040003485.1 Ferruginibacter sp.
ACATTGGTCTATACTTCATATTCTCAGCACTTATCATTTGGAAAAGAAAAAGTTGTATTCGAGGTCGGATTTAATTTCGGGCCGACTTTCTTTTTAGGTGATCTTGGCGGTCACCAGGGCAAAGGCACTCATTTTGTAAAGGATCTTAATGTTCCGCTCACAAAATTAATGAAGGGAGTATTTGCCGCTGCCTATCCTACTGACTGGTTAGGAATTCGCGTAGCAGGTCAATATACTTATGTTGAGGGACGAGATAATATTATCGATACAAAGGGTGAAGATGAGTTATGGAGAAAGCAGCGCAATCTTAATTTTAGAAGCAATATATGGGAAGTATATGGTGCTTTTGAAATTTATCCGACCATGTTATTTAATACAAATGAAGAGTATGATCCTACTATACGCCCGTATGGATTTATAGGAGTGGGTGTTTTTCATTTTAACCCACAAGGTTCGCTTACTGATTCCCGTGGTAAAACAACCTGGTATGATCTTCATCCATTAAAAACAGAAGGTGAAGGTATGTCGCAATACCCTGACAAAAAGCCTTACTCTCTTACTCAAATGAATATTCCGATGGGATTGGGCGCAAGAGTAAAAATAAGTCCAAGAGTAAACACAAGTCTTGAATTACTATATAGGAAAACTTTTACTGATTATATAGATGATGTGAGTACGAGCTATATCGATCCAAATGATTTTGACGCAAACTTAACGCCTAAAGACGCAGCTATCGCCAGGCAAATATCAGATAAAACAATTGGCATTCTTACACCTGGCATTAACCGTTATGAACCAGGAACCCAACGCGGCAACCCGAAAAATATGGATGCATATTTTTCTTTTGTGATAAAACTTGGAGTACAATTGGGAGATGTGATAGATAACCGGCCCGACCGCATGGCCCGTAGACAAATAAAATGCCCTCATTTCTTTTAATCGAAAATATTATCAATGAGAAAACTATTTAAATATCATCCAAATGTTTACAGGGTCATCTTTTTAATAGTGTGCGTCTTACTTGTATTATTTTACAACAGCACGAGAACGTGATATTAAATCCAAAACTAACTGCTTTATAAATCATGAATAAACAAAAAAAGTAAGTGCATTGATATATAACTGAAGATAATACCCCGGAGACTCATATATGTGACTATCTCTGAAACCACAAACTGTATTTTCGTTACTATGCTTTGCCTTATTTTCAGAATTGTTTAAAAGTTGATGAAATGGAGCGGCTGATAAAGTAATCTAAGGATTGCACAATCAACGTCATCAAACCTGCAAATTTATTGACCCATTAACTTTATTAAACTTTCAACTCTGCCTTCAAATACTTAGCGGTAAATCCTTCCTTAATATTCACCATCGCCTCAGGTGTACCTTCAAATAATATTTTGCCACCACCATTACCACCTTCAGGACCGATATCAATAATATAGTCACCGGTTTTTATCATGTCAAGATTATGTTCAATAACCAAAACTGTATTTCCACGATCAACAAGTTTATTCAATACATCCAACAAGTGTTGAATATCCTGGAAGTGAAGTCCCGTGGTTGGTTCATCTAATATGTAAAATGTCTTCCCGGTATCACGTTTGCCAAGTTCGGTTGCAAGCTTTACACGTTGTGCTTCGCCACCACTAAGGGTAACCGCACTTTGCCCAAGCGTGATATAGCCAAGGCCAACGTCCTGCAACACTTTTATTTTACGATAGATAAAAGGAACTGCATTAAAAAATTCAACTGCTTCATCCACGGTCATATTTAAAACATCACTGATGGATTTTCCTTTGTAGCGAATTTCAAGTGTTTCCCTGTTGTATCTTTTGCCATTGCATTTTTCGCAATGAACATGTACGTCCGGCAAAAAATTCATTTCAATCACACGCATTCCACCTCCTTCACAAACTTCGCATCGGCCACTTTTTACATTAAAAGAAAAGCGGCCTGCATTGTAACCACGAATTTTTGCTTCAGGAACAGCCGCAAATAAAGTACGTATGTCAGTAAAAAATCCACAGTACGTTGCAGGATTACTCCTTGGCGTTCTGCCGATTGGGCTCTGGTCAATTTCTATTACCTTATCAATGTTCTCCAGTCCAGTGATCGTTTTGTATGGTAAGGCTTCTGTTTTCGAGTTATAACAATACTTGCTCAATAATGGATAAAGTGTTTCATTTATTAATGTAGACTTCCCGCTCCCACTCACACCCGTTACCAATATAAATTTTCCAAGAGGGAATTTCACGGATACATTTTTCAAATTATTTCCTGAAGCACCTTTAAGCTCGATGGTTTTACCATTGCCTTTTCTTCTTTCTTTTGGAACAGCAATTGATTTTTTTCCACTTAAATATTGAGCTGTATCTGAATTTGATTTTAGTACTTCTTTTGGTGTACCCATGGCCACGATATTGCCACCATGAACACCTGCTTTTGGGCCAATGTCTACCAGGTGATCTGCTGCAAGCATAATATCTTTATCATGTTCAACTACTAAAACGCTGTTACCAATATCCCGGAGATTTTGTAATGCAACAATCAATCTCTGGTTGTCTCTTTGGTGCAGACCAATACTGGGCTCATCAAGAATATAAGTAATTCCCTGCAGTTGTGAACCAATTTGAGTTGCAAGCCTGATGCGTTGATATTCTCCACCACTAAGACTTTTAGAGGGGCGATACAATGTCAGGTATGTTAATCCAACATCCAGTAAAAATTGTAATCTTTCCCTGATCTCTTTTAAAATATCTTTTGCAATAATGTTTTGCTTTTCATTGATACGCTTTTCCAACCCATGAAACCATTGCGCAAGTTTATCAAGATCCATTTCACTTAATTCAGCAATATTTCTTTCATCTATTTTAAACCAAAGGCTTTCTTTTTTTAATCTTGTTCCGTTACAGGTTTCGCAAAGTTTTAATTGCATGAATTGTTCTGCCCAGTCGCGTACAGACTCACTGGTAGTAGTAGACGAAAACCATCGCTTTACCATATTTACCACACCTTCATATTCGGTCGTGTAATGAGTAGATTCGATTTGCTCCATATCCATATCGACAGCAGCACTCATACCAGCATCGGTTTCTTCTTTTCCATAAAGCAAAACATTCAACGCTTTTGAAGAAAGGTCTTTCACCGGTTTATCAAGACTGATCTTATATTTTTTTGCAATTTCCTGCACCTGTTTAAAAACATAAGCTTCTCTTTCCTCACCAAGCGGAGCAATAGCACCTTCTCTTATACTAAGTTTATTATCGGGAATGATACTATCCATATCAACCTGGTAAACTGTTCCCAATCCTTTACATGTTGGGCAGGCACCGTAAGGTGAATTAAACGAAAATGCATTTGGGGACGGTTCTTCGTAACTAATACCGGTTTCAATACACATCAATTGCTTACTATATTGCACCACTTTATTATCATCATTGATCAGCAGGAATAAAAGATCCTTACCCATCTGCAAAGTTTTTTGCACGCTTTGGCTCACACGTAATTTCATATCATCAGTAACCTGCAGCCTGTCCACCACAACTTCTATATCATGAATTTTATATCTATCAAGTTGCATACGTGGAGTAAGATCGAGTACTTCACCATCAACACGCACTTTTAAGAAGCCTTTTTTACGAATATCTTCAAACAGTTCACGATAGTGTCCTTTACGGCCACGAACCAATGGCGCCAATAAACTAATCTTTTTATTTTTGAACTTTTTATAGATATCCATTACGATCTCTTCTTCACTAAACTTCACCATTTTCTTTCCTGTGTTATAACTATATGCTTCTGCAACACGGGCATAAAATAAACGGAGAAAATCATAGATCTCTGTAATGGTACCAACTGTGCTTCTTGGGTTTTTATTGGTTGTTTTTTGTTCGATAGAAATAACGGGTGAGAGCCCTGTTATCTTGTCAACGTCCGGGCGCTCCATATCGCCAACAAACTGTCGGGCATAGGCAGAAAAACTTTCCATATAACGACGTTGGCCTTCATTATAAATAGTATCAAATGCCAGCGAAGATTTTCCGCTGCCGCTTACGCCGGTAAATACTACCAGTTTATTTTTAGGAATTGCAATATCAATATTTTTCAGATTGTGCTCCCGGGCGCCAAAGACCTCGATGAATTCTTCTCTATTCTTAAGTACAGCAGCCGCTGCTTTTTTTGTAGCCATTTTTTATACTTCCTCGTGTTAAAGATACAAACAAAAAAAGGCGTTGAAAGTTATAGGGTTCAGAAAGAAGATGAATGATCTGCCTGGGAAAGAAATAGTAAAATGGTAAAATAATTTATTTTATCAGTGAAAGCCCTGCTCACATTGAATTTCAGCCTTTATCAATTTTTAATAATAAAAAAGTTATAGATTTTATTTGGTGGTGTAAATTTTCTGATTATATCTTTGTACCAGTTCTTTAAAAACATTACTTATCAAGAAAGGTGGAGGGTTATGGCCCGATGATACCTTGGCAACCTGTTGCAAACTTCGGTTTGAAACAAGGTGCCAATTCCATCCCGATGAAATCGGGAAAGATAAGTCAGATACACAGCCTGAAAATACTCAACATATTAAAAGCTCATCTGATTTTATCGGATGAGCTTTTTTATTTTTAGCCGTCTTAGGCTTCATGCATGGCAGCGGTAAAATAAAAATCCTTCTGGTTTCATCCCTTCTCGTGATAAAAAATGCAACATTTAAAATCAGGTATTTCGTTCGTCAGAAAAAGAAAAGAATTTGGTAACATTCATAAAAGCATGGCCCATCTTCTCCGGCAGCCTTTATCCTGAGGAACGAAGGGCACTCTTGTACAATAAAACATTATTCACCAATAAAATAAACCTATAAGCTACTATCATGTCATTAAAAAAGAATATCCCGGCTTTACCAATATCAAAAAAACTAACCCTTGGCCTTTTTGGCTTTGGAGTTGTTGGTAAAGGATTGTACGATGTATTACAATCCACGCCTGCATTACAGGCTTCTATTAAAAAAATATGTATAAAAAATATTGCCAAGAAAAGAGCAATTGCGCAAGAGCATTTTACCAACAATGCAGCAGACCTGTTAAATGATGACAGCATTAATGTAATTGTAGAATTAATTGATGATGCTGATGCGGCATTTGCCATTGTAAAAGAAGCTTTGCAAAAAGGAAAATCTGTAGTAAGTGCTAATAAGAAAATGATTGCTGCACACTTTGAAGAGTTGCTTCATCTGCAACACGAGCATGGTGCAGCATTTTTATACGAAGGTTCCTGTTGTGCAAGTATTCCCATTATCCGTAACCTGGAAGAGTATTATGATAATGACCTGCTTTCTTCTGTAAAAGGAATTGTAAATGGCAGTACTAATTTTATTCTTACAAAGATTTTTGAAGATGGTTTGTCTTTTAAAGATGCTTTACTGCAGGCGCAGCAATTAGGCTTTGCCGAGAGTAACCCGGCACTGGATATTGAAGGTGATGATGCTGCTAATAAACTATCTATTTTATTAGCTCATGCTTTTGGAAATATTGCTACACCTTCCCAATTTATTTATAATGGCATTACTGCCATAAAGCAAACCGATGCAGACCTGGCCAGGCAAAAAAATCTTAAAATAAAGCTTGTAGCCACTGCACAAAAAATAAACAACGATCAACTGGCAGCTTTTGTGCTGCCGCAGTTTGTAGATGAACACGATGACCTGGCTAATGTCTCCAATGAATTTAATGGCCTGGTAACTGAAAGCAGTTTTGCAGACAAGCATTTTTTTAAAGGTAAAGGCGCTGGTGCTTATCCCACAGCAGCAGCTGTACTAAGCGATATTGCAGCTTTACGCTACAATTATAAATACGAATACAAAAAATACCTGCAGCAAAATAAGTTATTGCTTACCAATAATTTTTACCTGAAAGTTTTTGTGAGCGCAGATGATATTACCAAAATTGCTAAGGATCAGTTTGAATGGATAGAGGAATGGCATAACGAGTTTCAGAATAGCTGGGTGGTAGGAATAATTCACGCCGAAAAACTTCAGGCAGATGAATGGTGGAAAGCCGCAGGTGTCTCGTTGATACTTTCACAAAACCCGGTGGTAGAAAATATAGAGTATAAAAAAATAAGAAAAATAAGCCTCCACCTTGCAGGTATTGTGTAATTTTTTTTGGTTTAATATTTAAATATCGGGCTGTTTTATAACAGCCCTTTATTTTTGGCGCATTTGTTGAAACTGTTAGCCTGTAGAAATTCTTTAACCATTAAAACTTTTTTTATGAAACTTAACTTGCAGAATTTTTCTTTTAAAGGATTGTATTTGTTGCTGAGCACACTATTTATAAATGCGGCCATATTTGCTCAGGATAGTACGATGACTGCAACTACTACCACGACCTCGCAATCTACTACTGAAAAGACCTGGTATATGCAGCCATGGGCGTGGGTTGTTGGTGCAGTAATATTGGTTTTAATTATTGTGGCAATCTCTAAGGGTGGTAGTAGTTCTACCGATAAGGTTACCGTAACCAAGTCTGTTACAAGAGACACGGATGTATAACAATTGAGTTGAACCTATTGATAAAATAAAAGCGTTCCATTCGAACGCTTTTATTTTATTTTATGAGTAAATATTTATTTCTTATTTCTCAGCAAAGCCACTAATAATAAAATAAATATTGCCCCGCCTACTACCCACACCCAGGGTTGAGAAAAAATATTATCATTCCCTGATTTCGTATTAATATTAATATCTACTTTTTTTTCCTGTGCAAATGCTGAAATCGTCGCAAGCATTGATAAAATAAAAAAAGATATTGTCTTAAAAGGTTTTAAAAGAAGCTGTTTCATAATAAATAGTTTGCCTTATGTGTATAAAATTTTATGCCATTTAAAATTTACCTGTACTTTTTTTTTCATGGGGATTATTTTCTACAAAGGGTATTGATACTCCATTTATTTATATGAATAGTGGCTAAATGGCAACCAGAAAACAATATTTATTTAATGGCTTAGTAGTTGTTTTGGTTTCAGAGAATAGATTTATAAATTTTAAAAAATAAAAATTATGGAAACAAATGAAAAATTAGCCGAAGTTTTAAATGATCTTATCCAGATAAATAACGACAGGATCACAGGCTATGAAAAAGCTGCCGAGGAAACAAAAGACATTGATGTAGACCTGCAGGGAATATTTCATAAGATGGCTGATGAGAGCAGGAAATATAAAGCTGAACTTACCAATGAAGTTACCCGGTTAGGCGGAGAACCTGCAGAAGGTACAACAGGCATGGGAAAAATTTATCGTGTATGGATGGATGTAAAAGCAACTTTTTCGGGGCATGACCGTCAAAGCGCATTGGATTCCTGCGAATTTGGAGAGGATGCTGCACAAAAGGCTTACAGGGATGCATTGGCTTCAGATGCAGAGATAAGTGCGGAAACCCGTCAATTAATAACTTCTCAAAAGGAATCATTAAAAACATCTCACGATACAATAAGAAAATTAAGAGATGCTCATAAAATTGTAAATGCATAATGTGTAGAACCGGTAATGCCATACCTTTTTTTTAACATTCACAAGGCATCAATTTTAATTTTTGCTATTTACCTTAGCGAAAAAAATACAAATGAGTAAGATAAATAAATTAGTAGTAGGTGTAGCAGCAGTTGCTTTTGCAGGATACATTTTAAGTTTAACAAGACAACACAGGAGAGAAAAGATACTGAGGTTATCTGCAGATGAAGGCTATGAAACTGCACATGATGTTCTCTTTCCTAAAAAGCTGAGAAAAGCCAGGCATTTAAGATATGGCCCGGTGTTACCTCACTGAGTTCTTCTGATTAAATAAAAAATGCGGAGTGGTTGCTCCGCATTTTTTTATAAACTATTTTTATCGGCCACCCGGCTCACAATTTTTCTTTAAATAATTTGTGTAGAGTGTGCTCAGGTGTTCAAAAGTTCCTGCACCTTCGCTGATACTGTGTGTACGGTTAGGGTAAGCCATAAACTGAAATTGTTTATTGTATTTTATCAGCGCATTCAGCAATACTTCTGCATTATCATAATGTACGTTATCATCGCCGGTACCATGTATGTACAACAGGTTTCCCGCAAGCCCCTGTA
>JBDUCK010000009.1:0-26579 GCA_040003485.1 Ferruginibacter sp.
TCTTTTCGTTAAGTTTTTAAGAACTTATTTACACAGTAAAAAATAAATTGATTTTTCAGGCTGAATTAAATGGACTACCCATTCTATCTATTAAACGGGCGAATATTTTGACTCGGTAAGATTCCAGGTTATTCCTTTTACAAATGCTTTTAGGTGTTTCCATTGCTTGTTAACGGTAAATTTTATAATTGTTTTTGGTACGGTAAGAAAACTAAAAAAGCCAATAAAAACAAGAAACTGAGAAGCGCTTGCATTTCTTCTCATATAATAAATCCGGTTGCGTGTCATGTAGTGTACTTTGATGGGACTTTGTTTTCCCATACTCATCGATTCTTTATGAAAGCATAAACCCTTTGCCTGGTAATAGATTTTATAACCTGCTTTAATAATTCTTGCACTCCAGTCGGATTCATCATAATACACAAAATATTTCTCGGCCATCATGCCTACTTTTTTAATTACTTGTTTGCTTACCATCATGGCACAACCATGTGCACTATAAGTATAGCCTGGTGTATCGTACTGTCCTTTATCTACTTCAAGACTTCCTACTGCAGTTGTTTTCCCCGTAAGCATGCTCATTTTATTAAACCCTGCGTATTGTATTACATCCGGGTTGTGATGAAACCTTATTTTTGGGCAAACTACGCCTACACTTGCATCATTATAAAATGGCTCAAGGCATTTCTCTATAAGGTCTGGTGTTACTTCTGCATCATTGTTTACCTGGAAAACAAAATCATAATCTGGTGACGAGTGGCGCATGCCAAAATTATTGCCTCCTGCTGATCCAAGATTTACCGGGCTTCTTACAACTTTTGTGTTATGATAATTACCGGCCATAATTTTATCTGTGGGATCAATTTCTGATCCATTATCTACCACGATGATCTCATAATTTTTATAAGTTAAATTTCTTGTGCTTTCAAGAAATTCAAGAGTTACCCCTAAACCATTCCAGTTTAAGGTTACTATGGAAATAAAAGGATTTTCCGTTTTATAAGTCTTCATCCTTATGATCTTTTTGTGGAATTAGTAAACAATTGATTTAAACATTTTCTTTCTGGAATAATGCGGAAGGAGTTTTAGCTATTATCCAGAAGTCCCGGGCAAGGTTATGATTTCTTGCATAATTGATATCAAGTTCTACTCTTTCAGCCGGGCTCATCTCTTTCTGTCCTCTCTTTTTTACCTGCCATAAGCCTGTAATTCCGGCGGGGGCCATAAATCTTTCTGCCCATTCATTTGTGGTTAAAGTAGCTGCTTCGTATAAGGGTAGGGGTCTGTTACCTACCAATGACATATCTCCTTTTAAAACATTTATAAGTTGGGGTAATTCATCAAGACTTGTATTTCTCAGAAACGTACCAACTTTCGTTATCCTTGGGTCATTAGCAATTTTAAAGAATGAAGGAGTTCCTTCAGTGGTGCCGTAAATATTCAAATTGTAGAGTTCTTCAATTTTTGAATCAGCACCTACCACCATGGTTCTGAATTTATAAAAATCAAATATTTTAAATCCTTTGCCTGCTCTTTTTGATTTATAAATGCCGGGCCCTTTTGTTTCCAGTTTAATTAATAATATTATTATCAAAAACACAGGCAATAAAATTATAATTGCAATCAGCGAAACAATTATATCCAGCGTTCTTTTGGCTAAGCTAACTTTATTACTTGTAAATTGTTTAACGGGATTATCTTTTTTTGAAGAATCGATGCTTAATTGAGTGGAACGTTTTTTAAAAAACTTCGCCTTGTAATAAAGTACTGTAGAATTGTAATCAATATTTACTACATCATCCAGTAATTTTAGCTTATAAAGTTTTTGAATTTCATTTTGCGTTAAAACCCCCTCATTGTAAACAATTGGAATAGGAGGGTTAAAATTTTCCGCTATCCATTTTTGAAATGATGTTAACTCAGCAAAATTTAAAGGGATATCAATAACAATAAGATCAGGTAAAGCTGCAGTGTTATTATTATTTTTCAAGTAAGTTTTGCCTGTAGCAAAACTATCTACAAAATTACTATCCTGGTAAAATTGGAGTAGTGGCGAATTTTGTAAGTCTATAGATTTTATGAATAAGAATTGAATTTGTGGTTTGTGGGTGATAGTTGGATCCTCATTTAAATCTGGTGCGTTTTCTCTTGTAGTGGTAAGCATAACACTGAGGTTGGTTTGATATAATATAAAAACAGTTCAAATAATTAAGATATTGGATTTTAAATATTAAAAAATATTGAGGTTAAATACTCTGCGTTTTTTTACGGTAACTTTTTTACCTTTTTCATAAATAAGATCCTGCACTTTACCAGATAAATAAACAGGGTCGAAAGGTTTTGTCAGGAATAGAGAAGCGCCCAGCTGAACAGACTTATTTTTTAATTGCTGATCGGCTGAATTGGAGATGACTACTTTTGGTATATTGCGAAACAGGGAGCTTGTGGAAATATGTTCAAGAAATTCAAAATTGTCAGATTCTGTATCGGGTATATCAATTATCATAAGATCGTTTGATAAATTCGATTGTAAATGATCAAGGGCTTCGGAATAGTTTGTTACAGATGTAACCTGGTAATCTTTTTCGAACATGGTGTTGAATACGTAGTTAATCGCATTACAATTATCTATAGTTAAAATTGCTTTTTTCATTACTGTTTAAGGTTTTATTATTAAAACTTGCTCTTGCAAACAATAATCTTTCATTTGGAATAACTGGAAAAAAGGCAATTCATCGAACTAATTCCTATATGGCTTAATAAGGTAAGATATCGGGAATAAATGAATAGAGGAGGATGGCGTTTTTGGTAGGATTAGTGGAGTGCTGTGTTGGATTAATTGTTTTAATCTGGTGTAAAACTAAAGAAAAAAATGAAATTGCAAAATTTATTTATATTTTTTTTAAAATATTTTTTTTTGGAGAGCAAATACTTTTAAAAAATTAAGTTTAAAATATTATATTTTTTTTCTGCTGGCTTTATCCCACAAGACAGTTTGTTTGTTATCTAAAAACCTTTTAAAACCTATATAGAGCGCAACATTCATAAAAGTGAAATAGTAAGGAACATAAAATAAATTTACTTTAATGTTTCTTTCAGAAAAGAGCCATCCTATAAAAGAAAATATATAGAAGATCAGTTGTAAAAAAAATAGCCAAACATATATCGGAGCCTGTTCAACCCATATAATGTAAAAATTTAGAATAAAGATGAGTGGTAATAAAACAGGGCATAACACCCAACGCAAAACCCTGTGCGAAATATACAAAAAAGATAATTTTCCATATTTAAATATATTTAGTAATTCTTTTAGTAGAATAATAGACTGAAACCCCCCGGCACTTATTCTTATTTTTCTTTTCCGCTCATCTTTCATGTTTAAGGATGGCGCTTCCTGCGCATATGCTTTTGGTTCATAAACTACCTTATATCCTTTTTTGCATATATTCATTGAAATGATAAAATCATCCAGCAATATATTGGATGCCACGGGTTCATAAAGTACCGTCCTTACTGAAAAAAGCTCCCCTGCGGCCCCTACAACACTATAAAAGTCTGAATCCAGCTTCTTTAAAAACGATTCATATCTCCAGTATAAGCCTTCACCTGCGCCTGCAGTATTAATTTCTTGTGATGTGCTTATAACTTTTTTTTCTCCTGCTACAGCACCAATATTGCTGTCTTTATAATGTTTTATAATTTCTTTAATGCAGTCTTGGTTTAAAAAAGTATTTGCATCGCAAAAAATAACGTAATCGGTTTTAATAACCGTCATTGCTCTATTGATAGCGGCTACTTTACCTTCCCGCTCTTCCTTATAGAGTAATTCAATTACAGGATATTTTTTTATAATTTCTACAGTCCGGTCTGTACTTCCATCTGCAACAAAAACTAACTTTAATTTATTGACAGGATAATTTAAAAGTAGACAATCCCTGATCTTTCGTTCAATAACATCTTCCTCGTTATAAGTTGCCACAATCAGGGTAATAAGTGGTTCAAAGTCATCATCGACCGGCAGATTTTTTTTTTCGGCACTCCCTTTAAATTTTGTGTATACCCAAATGAAAATTGCATATCCTATATAACTGTAAAAAACCAAACTTAAGAATACCCAAAAAAAAATTTTAAGATAGTGCATTACTTTATTTTACTTATAAACAGCAATATAAACAGTAAAGCCGTATTAATTATTGCCAAAAAAAAGGGACGGTGAAAAAAAATATTTGTTTATCTGAAACAAATTTATAAATTTACATTTTATTTGTAATAACTATCTGTACATAGATACCAATCCCTCTTTAAAAACCTACATAAGTTTCCAATTATTTCCAATTTAAGTTTTCCAATATCTTTTTTGTAATAAAATAATTTTATTACTGTAAAGACCTGTATGATTTAAATGATCACAATTCCTGTCAAGCCGCACACATTATAAAATTTTACAGGAAATGAAAAAGTTTTTACCAGTTTTAGCGGCTTTTATTTTAGCCTTAGTAAGTTACAATGTATTTGCACAACCAAATATATTGAACCCCAATGATCCGGATGTAATCTTTACATCTTCTAATCAACCGCCTGCTCCTACTTATGGCGTTATGAGTAAATGGGGCCACACAAACAGGCTATCCTGGAACCCATTTTCTAATGGGTATAAGTCATATTATTTTAAGGGAATGGCTTTCAGGATAAAATTCCCTAAAACATATCAGCATAATGTAGCAGATGGTAAAAACTATCCTGCTATTTTATTTTTGCATGGGTTAGGAGAACCTGGTCCCATTTGGGATAATGAGTACCAGTTACTTCATGGTGGGCAATACCATGCTCAAAAAATTGATGATGGTACTTTTGATGGATTCATGATTTATCCTCAGAGCCAGGCAGGGTATCTGCAGAGCTATTTTCAGGTTTTAAAGGACCTTATGGATTCCTTGACAAAATATGTAAAATTGGATATTGATAGAATACATGTAGGTGGCCTTTCTTCTGGTGGCCAGGCTGTTTGGGATTTTGCACAGCAACAGCAATATGCAAAAATTGCTTGTGCATTAGAGCCTATTTCTGCTGCACAATACGAAGATGTAACTTACTTTGCCAGCCACATAACATTGCCGGTTTTGCTTGCCAATGGCGGGCAGGACGTTGCTCCTTACCCATCAACTGTTACAGATATAATTAACTCTTATAAAAATCTCGGGGGCAATATTGCCCAGATTTTTTACCCTAGTCAGGGCCATGGTGTATGGAATTCTTTTTGGTCAGAACCACAATATTTTCCTTTTATAAATGCTCAGCATAAAGCAAACCCTTTAGTTTATTTTCAGCACAATAAATTTTGCCCGAATGAAACTGTGAGTGCCCAGCTGGGCCTACAGGTAGGTTTTTATGCTTATGAATGGCAAAAAGATGGGGTGACAATTGCTGGGCAAACCAGTAACACATTAGCTGTAAATAGTTATGGTACTTATAAAGGTCGTTTTAAAAGAACTGCAACCAGCCAATGGTCTTTATGGTCGCCTACACCTGCCGTAATTTCTCAAAATCAGGGCACAATTAGCCCGACTATTCAAATAAATGGACTGCATAGTAATGTATTGCCTGCACCAGACGGTAGCAGTGTTGTTCCACTGATAGTTCCTAATACATTTTTTACTTACGAATGGCGCCGGGTATCTGATAATGCATTGGTAAGTTCTACCAATACTGTGAATGCTGCTGTTGGCCAGTATAAAGTAAAAGTAAGTGAGCAATTTGGATGCGGAAGTGATTTTTCAGATATATTTAATGTTATCCCATCAAATGGTGCCAATGCACCAGATGCTGCCAGCAGTCTGGCAGCTATTGCTGTTTCTAATAATGCTATTCAACTTGATTGGAATGATAATCCAGCTCCTGTAAATAATGAGACAGCTTTTGAAATTTACAGAAGTATAACTTCAGGCGGTGGATATACTTTAGTTGGTAAAACCAATGCAGATGTACTTTCCTTTTTAGATCTAGGTCTATCTGCCAACACTAAATATTTTTATATTGTAAGAGCAATTAATCTAAATGGAGCTGCACCAAATAGTGTGGAGGCAAATGCAATTACCCAATCTGATATTACAGCGCCTACAGCGCCAGGAAATTTGGTTGTAACAAGCTCTGACAGGAGTTCTGTTTCACTTTCATGGGACGCTTCTACAGATGATGTAGGAGTTACTAAATATGAAATATACATTAACAGCGTCAAGACATATGTAACTGCAAACACTAGTTTTAAAGTAAATAACCTAACGGCTTTACAAACCTATGGATTTTATGTAAAAGCCCTGGACGCCACAGGAAATATATCTCCTGCAAGCAATCAGGTTAGCGGAACGGCAGCCTTGCGTGGACTTAATTATAAATATTACCAGGGCGATTGGAATGTGTTACCAGACTTTAACGCACTGACGCCTTTAGCCACCGGGCTTACTCCAAATGTAACTATCGCACCAAAATTACAGAATGATAATTTTGGATTCTTATGGGAAGGTTATATAATTATTCCTGTGACCGGAACTTATACATTTGAAACTAATTCTGACGATGGTAGTAGAATGTACATCGGAAATTACAGCAGTACCGCTACGCCTGTAGTTGACAATGACGGCTTACATGGAGGGCAATTCAGGCAGGGAACTATAACCTTAAATGCAGGTCCGCAAAAAGTTGCTTTTACCTTCTTTGAAAAAGCAGGTGGCGAAGCGATGAATATTTATTGGGGTTGCGCAGCCGCAGGAATACCTGCCCGTACTGTTATACCAAATAGTGCATTTGTAGACAATGTTGTAATTGCAACTAATTTATTGCCGGTTAAACCATCTAATTTAAATGTTACAGCGTCTGCTTATAACAAAATAGATCTCAGTTGGACTGATAACAGCAATAATGAATCTGCTTTTGAAATAACCCGTTCTACTGATTTGTTAGGCACCTATTTAAATATTGGATCAACTGCTCCTAATGTAACAGGTTTCATAGATTCTGTGGGTCTCTCTGCACAAACCATTTATTGGTATAAAATCAAAGCCGTAAATGCATATGGCCAATCAGAACAGGTAAGCACATTAGAAGCCCAATGGGGTTTTAATAACAATTATAATGATGGAAGCGGAAATAACAGAAACCTTTCTGGAGTGGGAACCCCGACATTTAGTGCGGTTGATAAAAAAGAAGGAACTCATTCTGTTTCGCTAAATGGCTCAACTCAGTATATGAATCTGCCATTTGCAACAAGTACTTTATTCCCAGCTAACAGCTATACCGCAAGAAGCATTGCAGTTTGGCTTAAACCAAATGTGGCCACAATAAACGGAACTAATAAAATAGTTTATGATTTTGGTGGCTCGGATAATGGTATGGCTTTAAGATTTAACAGTGGGTCATTACAAGCCGGTATTGCTAGTAGTAACTTAAGATCTAGTTTAGTTGTAAATAATATAGCTACAAATGTTAATTGGGTTGCTAATGGATGGAATAATGTTTGCGTTGTATATAACACAAACAGTCTACAGCTTTACCTAAATGCTGCGTTAATTGCTACTACTAATTTATCCACCAGTTCTGTAAATACATCTACTAATGGCTCTAGAATTGGGGCATCCAATGGTACCAATGCTTTCAATTCATCTGCAACATCTACAAACTACAGTGGGTTGATAGATGATTTGACAATATTAAAAGAACCGGTCAATGCTACTGCTATCCGGGCAATAATGAATCAGTCGTACACTGCTGATACTACTTTTTCTTTACCTGCTATTCCAGGAGCGCCATCTAATCTTGTGTCAACATTAATTACTACTAAAACAATTTCATTAGCCTTTAACGATAATTCTAATAACGAGACCTTGTTTGAATTATATCGCTCAGCGGGCAATATAAATAACTACAGGTTGTTGGCTAACATCACTGGTGGTGCAGGCTCAACAAAAAATTATATAGACAGCAATTTGTTCTCTAATAGCAATTATTATTACAAAGTAAGGGCTAAAGGAATTGGAGGCACTACTGCATTCACGACTGACCTGTTAGTGAAAACGGCTGATAATGCACCGGTATTATCAGATGTTGCTAATTTTACAATGCGTTATAATTCTATAAAAAATATCGCTTTGTCTGCAACGGATATTGATTTAGAAACAATGGTTTTCTCCTTTTTAAATCCATTGCCTGCATTTGCGTCTTTCACTAATTCTTCTAACGGCGCAGGCACTTTACAATTTAGCCCTTCTATTAGTGACCTGGGCGTATATACCATTTCAGCAGTTGTGGCTGATGGAAACGGAGGAAAAGACACCACCACATTTAGTGTAACTGTCAATAATAATTATACTCCCGTTATTTCGGCTATAAGTAATCTAACAGTTGCTGAGGGTAGTATAGCTAATACGCCATTAAGTGCAACAGACCAGGATGGCAATGGCACACTTACCTGGGCATTAACAACAGCTCCTTCATTTGTAACTCTTACAGATAATGGAAACGGGCAAGGTAATCTTGCATTTGCACCAGGTTATCCGCATTCAGGAGTATATCCTATAACCGTTACCGTTAGTGACGGTTCAGGAGGTAACGAATCTGCGAGCTTTACATTAACCGTTACTAATTCACAGCCTCCTGTAGATAAGTGGTATATGAGTATGAAATACGATAGTCCTAGTGCACCAGCACCATGGAACAATATTTCCTCAGTAAATACCAATAACCTGCTTGATGGAAATGGTCAAACAACTCCTGTAGGCATTCAATTTTTAAACACCGGCTGGAATGGTGGTAATGCAGGGGCCGTAACAGGCAATAATTCCGGCGTGTACCCAGATGCAGTAATTAAGGATTACTACTGGTTTGGCGCATATGGCCAACCGGAAACAGTTGATTTCAACTTAAAGGGATTGACGTTGGGAGCTAAGTATAATGTAACAATATTTGGAAGTAGTGCGTGGACAGGATTAGGAAATAATGGAACTACGGTATACACCATTAATGGCGTGGCCAAACCATTGTACGTTGATAAAAACCAACAAAACACCGTAACCTTTACAGCCATTTCTCCTAATGCATCCGGAAATATTACGGTAAATATGAGCAAGGGTACAGCCACACCTTATGGCTTGGTAACTGCTGTTGTTCTTGAAAAGCCATATGATGATGGTACAGCACCTGTACTTCCAACCAATTTAACTGGTGTGGCTCTTTCTAACGGTACTGTACAATTAGGATGGAATGATATTGCTTACAACGAAAGCAGCTATCTAGTATACCGGTCTACTAATGTAGCAGGGCCATTTACTGTACTTAACCCAGGGGCATCTAATGCTAATGATGTTACCTACATTGATAATACCGTATTAAGTGCTGTTACTTATTATTATAAAATTGAAGCTACTAATAGTGTTGGATCTTCTGGTCTTACAAATGCAGTAATGGTTGTAACATCTAATAAAGCGCCGGTTTTAGCTGACATCCCGGATGTGTATGTGAAAGCAGGTAATTCATCTACTGTAAGCTTTACCGCTACTGATGATGTAGGAGATGTAATGACAGTATTGGTAACAGGCCTTCCATCTTTTGGGGTATATCAAAATACCGGTAATGGTAAGGGTAACATTGTGTTTACTCCTTCTGTTAATGACATAGGAGTTTACAGTGGCATTACCGTAAATGTTACAGATAACTCTGGAGCAAGTATTACTAAGGTATTTAATTTAACTGTTTCTGATAACAGCGTTAGATCTGCATATTTGAACTTTGGTCCTGATGTTGCAACTCCACAGGCTGCACCTTGGAATAATTATCTTGGATATCCGTTTGCAAATAATTCTTACGGAAACATAAAAGATGATGCCAATGTAGTTACAGGCTTTAGCTTTAAACTTCTTACCCAATGGAATGGCGGTTTATCTAATGGTATGAGAACTGGTAATAATACTGGAGTATTCCCTGATAATGTTATGAGGACAAGTTTTCATAATTTCAACACAGGTAATCATATAATAGAATTTGACGGCTTGAATCCTGCAAAAAGATATAGTATCGGTTTCCTTACTAATGTAAATACAGGGTCTGCTGCCATAGTAACATTTACCAGTGGTGCACAATCAGTAGCTGTAAATGGCAGCTATAACACAACCGTGTTGGCAAACTTAAATGGATTGGTTCCAACTGCAGGAGGAAGTATACAGGTGACTATAAATAAAAGTTCTGCAAACCCAATTCTTTATCTAAATGGAGTTGTAATCCGTGAATATAATGCAGCTGATCCTGTAATAAGACCAGCGGATATGTTTGCAGAAACTATTCTGGAAAAAGATAAAATTAAACTTACATGGAGTGATAGAAGCAGTAATGAAACAGGGTTTGAAATATCCCGTTCGACATCTTTGAATGGAGTATATTCAGTTGTAACAACAACGGGGGCTAATGTTACTACGTATACAAATACAGGACTAACTCCTAATACCCGTTACTTCTACAAAGTAAGAGCAGTAAATGGTGCTGTGTTCAGCAATTACAGTAATGCGGCTAATGCAATAACAGCATCAGGTATTGTGTTGCTTAATCAGAATGTAAACGTAGCGCAGCAAGCTCCGTCACCATGGAATAGCACAAGTGGGGCTTCTACGCAGGATGCTACATTTAGTAACTTCATCAACACCACACTTATAAACACCGGCTTTGAAATGGTGATTACCAAAGAATTTAATGGTGCCGGTTTTCCAGGAGTTAATGCTAATGGCGTGTTTCCCGCAAATGTAATGTTTACTAATTACTGGACAGATGCAGGTCAAACTTCGCAGGTAAAATTCCAAAATCTTGACGTAAGCAAAAAATACAGGATTGGTTGCTTTGGAAGTAATACGAATACAGACTACACAACTGCAAATTATAGTTGTAATGGTAAAACTGTTGAGCTTAATAGTTATTATAACACTACTAAAGTTGTTTACCTTGATAAACTTACGCCAGGAAGTAATGGAGAGTTAGTTGTAGGTGTAACTACTGCTATAGGATCTCCCTACAGCTTTACAGGCGCTTTCACTATTGAGTATTACGACGACAACACACCTGATGCACCGGTTGTAAATACAATTTATACAGATGTTCCGCCACCAGGTTTAAGGGCTAATCACCTTTTGCCACTAGCAAATTCAGATGCAAAAGCTGGCGAAACAAAAGTATCAAGTGCGCCTAAGCAAGACGATATGCAGATTATAAAAGTTTTCCCTAATCCATTTACCAGTATGATACAGGTGGAACTACAAAATAGTAAAGCGGCTACAGTTAACATCCTGGTGTATGATATAAATGGAAAATTACTTTTCAAAAGCAATGGGGTTAATTCAATGAAAGGCCACAATATTGTTTCTGCCAATTTACCAGTTGGCTTATCACTTAGTCCGGGTAGTTATGTAATCAATGTTTGGATTGATGGTAAAATGAGTAAATCTGCGAAACTTATAAAAATAAACTAGGAAAAATCAAATACATTAAAAAAGTCTGGTATGTTACTATATCAGACTTTTTTAGTAATTATAATTCAGTTTTATCTTAGTGTTTTTTTACTTTTAAATCCTTAAATACGCTGTTAATTGTATGAATATTTTTAAAAATCCTAAATGGATAAAAAATTTTGAATATAGTTATGAGACGTTTGAAGGTATTCCCCAGCAAGTGTTTGATGATATTAATAAGGGGTTAAATAACTTAAAATCAGATAGGCCAATAGTAAGCATTGTTATTTCTGCCTGGAATGAAGAGGTTGATATATTAAAAACGGTAGGAAGCCTTTCAAAATTAAACACAAAAATCCCTTTAGAAATAATTGTCGTTGATAACAACTCTACCGATAGAACTGGCGATACCCTGAATAAACTTCACATAAAAAATTATTTTCAACCTATTCAAGGCTGGGGCCCGGGAAGACAGATGGGGATGGAAAATGCGTTGGGAAAGTATATTTTGTTAGGTGATTCGGATTGTATTTATCCCGACTGCTGGGTAGATAATATGGTTAACGGTTTACAAACGGAGGGAGTGGTAAGTGTATACGGCAGATATTCATTTATAAGTGAAAAAGGATTTGCCCGCTGGAAACTTACTATTTTGGAAACATTCAAAGATTTAATTGTAGAGGTACGACATGTTAAACGCCCTTTTTTAAACTCCTATGGAATGAGTATGGGATTTATAAAAGAATACGGATTAAAGGAGGGGTTTTACATGAATAAAACCCACGGTGAAGATGGAAGAATGTGTTATGATCTGATGAAGTACGGAAAAGTAAAGCAAATCCGGTCTAATAAAAACAGGGTATGGACTGGGGTACGAACTTTAAAGAAAAGCGGTACTTTTAGTAAAGTGCTAAGTAAAAGAATTTTAAAAGAGGTAAAGAGATTTTCTATTTACTTTAATACCAGAATGAAATACCACCCTTCTAAAGAACAAATAAAAGAGTAATAATTTGTTTGTATAAGGTTTGTAATTTTGAATAATTTTCTGAAACCCTGAAATAATTAAAAATGGATCTGATATATTTTATAAAAGTTCTCTATCGCCGGAAATGGATTATAATAGGAATAAGTTTACTTGCAGTGGCAGTGGCATTCATTTTTTTATTTTATAAAAAGCCACTTTACAGTTCGCAAGCCCAGTACTCTACAGGCTTTACTACAGAAAAGGTAAGAGTGATAGATGGTAATTCCGGTATTGATATTTATTCGGCCGATGTAAAGTTTAATAATGCCATCGAGACTTTTAAGTCGCCAAAAGTAGTTAATACGATTGCTTACAAATTATTGCTTCATGATTTGGTTAATCCCCAAAAAGCGTATAAAAAATTATCAAACAGGCAAAAAGAAACTCAAATTTACCGGGCTGTAAATAATGATACAGCTATTAAAACATTAACCCTTACCCTTCAGCAGCATCGTATATTGGGCTCAGAAACCGATAAGGAAAGAATATTGCTGGAATATTTTAAGATGTTTAAGTACGATTATGAATCAATGCTTGATTATTTAACGGTAGAAAGAGTAGGAAGAACTGATTATCTTAATATGACATTCAGATCTGAAAACCCCGAATTATCCGCCTGGGTAGTAAATGCGATGGGGCAGGAGTTTTTAAATTATTACAAAGACCTCACTTCTCAGCGAACAGAAGAAAATGCCCAGGACATCAAAAAAATGGTATCCTCCCAGGAGCAAAAAATTGACAGCCTCGGAAAACAATTATACGGTGAAAAAGTAAAACAGGGGAGTATTGATCCGGTAAGTTTGAGTACCAGCGCAATGGAAACCGTAAAAGAGCTTGAAACAAAACTTGCCGAAGAAAAGAGTAAACAGAATGAACATTTTAACCGTAAAAAATATTTAACTGAAAACCTTAATGTGCTGCAGGCGGGGATGTCTGCCTCCACTCCCAAAGGAAACAACAATGATATAATAGCCCTTACAAATAAAAAGAATGATTTAGTTGCAGAATATGCTAGAAAGGGGGGAAATGACCCGGCTATGCAGAAGCAGATAGATGATCTAAAAAATGAAATTAACCAGAAATCAAGCACCGGTTCGTCAAAAAACAATACCGCAAAACAAAAGCAGATTGATGATCTTAAAACACAGATCAGTGAGGAAGATGCAATGTTTAATGCTGCAAATTCTACGGTAGCGGATTACAGCAACCGTATACGAAAATATACCGGTATGGCAAATTCTGCGCCGGTTGGCAGCGATGTAACCATCAGCGGCATTCAAAGTAAAATAGATATCGAAAATAAGCAGTTGGGTATTGTGCTTGATAAATATAACCAGGCAAAAAGCCTGGTTAAAGATGACCCCACCACCAACTTTATTCAAACAGCTATAGGGCAGCCAGCCATTGGCCCGGAATCAAAAAAAACCTTGCTCACTATGCTGCTATCCGGGGCTTCCATGTTTTTTTTAACCTCAGTGATTTTTCTTTTACTGGAAGTGTTTGACAGTAAGTTAAAAACGCCGCTCCTATTTAAAAAACAAATAAAAACAGATGCCCTGAATGTGCTTAATATGGTGCCGCTTAAAAAAATATCAGAAGAAGAAATAATAACAAATGATTTTGAAGGAAAAAAGTTTGACAAAGAAATAAAGTTTAAAAACAATATCCGCAAATTAAGATATGAACTGCTGAAAAGCCCCCATAAGTCTTATTTAATTACCAGCACACAAAAGCAAACCGGTAAAACCACCGTTATTGAAACTTTAGGTGCCAGCCTCGTACTGAGCCAGCAAAAAGTACTGCTGATAGATATGAACTTTGCTCATAACTCTCTTACACAGAAGTATAATCCAGATAGCCTCGTAGAAAATATAGCAGGTAAAATAAATTACAGCGCTCCACTTACAGGGCAAAAATTATGGAGTTCCACTCCCCTGGAAGGGATGTATATCATTGGCTGTAACCAAGCCAACACTACGCCGTCTGAAGCCCTATATAAACTGGATATTAAAGAATTTTTAAAATTTCTTAAAAATGATTTTGATTACATTCTTATTGAAGGTGCAGCACTGAATAATTATGCCGACAGCCAGGAACTATCTACATACGCAGATGCAGTGATAACCGTATTTTCTGCGGCAGCGGCTATTAATCATGCTGACGAAAACGCCCTAAAATTTATTGCTTCTTTAAAAGAAAAAAATACTGTAACCATATTAAATAAAGTATTAAAAGAGAATATTAATTTTTAATATTTAGCTCATTTAAACTGATGAAACCGGCACCAAGACTTAACTGGATTGATTATGCAAGAGGCATTGCCATTATATTGGTTACTTACCGCCATGTTTTTGAAGGTGTAAAAGCTGCCGGTATTCCGGTGGGCAATTTCCCCTTTCTGGAGTATATCAATATTTTTTTTTACAGTTTTAGAATGCCTTTGTTTTTTATAGTTTCCGGAATTTTTATCAGCCGGAGTTTTAAAAAAAGAGGCCTCTTAAATTATATTGAGGCACGGGCAAAAATGATTTTATATCCCTATTTTATTTGGGGTTTTATGCAACTCACACTGCAGATGTTTTTTACAAAATATACCAATGGGCATCCTACGCCTGCAGCCTACCTTCATCTGTTATATCTTCCCAGAGAGATTGGCCAGTTTTGGTATTTATATGCCTTATTCAATGTTTCAATTTTGTACGTTTTTTCCAAACAGTTAAAATTTACTGTGGTTTACAACATTATTATAGGGTTGATATTTTTTTATATTTCTGCTCTGGTTTATCAGTACGATATTAAAATTGGTTTTCTAAGCGATATTTTGCACAATTACATATTTTTTGCAATTGGAGATCTGGTAAGCAATTATTTACTTGACCGCAAAAACCATAAATATTTTGAATCGGGAAAAATTCTTTTACTGATGCTTATCCCTTTTGCCGCAGTTCAGTTTTATTTTTTAATGGCAAACCTGCAACAGCAAATTCAGAAATATATGTTTGTGGAATATTACCAGCCTTTTATTTTTCTATTGATTGCAATTATTGGTTGTGCATTTATTATTAATCTCACTTTTTTTCTTCAAAAAAAAGACAGGCTTAAATGGTTGACCTATGTAGGGCGGCATTCCCTTTACATATATGTAGCGCAGGTAATTGCATTTGCGGGGTTAAGAATTTTTTTAACCAATGTGCTGCATATTCAAAATATTTTTATCATTCTTATTACTGGTATTATAGCTGGTGTTTGTATTCCGTTATTATTATACCGGCTTGCGGTAAAATTAAATATGCGCTGGATATTTACTTTAGAAAAAGAAGATAGTACCGAAGTAAAAAAACCTGTAACTGCGGCGGTGGCTTTTGAAAACCGGGCAAACAATCTGTAATTATGTCGTACTCTCAAAAATATAGTGGTTGGATACATTCCGGTTTTTTTAGTGGCCTCCAAAAACTTTCAGTTCCTTTATCAGGGCTTTTTATTACAATCATTCTTGCGCATAAAGCCCTTACTAAAGCGGAAATGGGTGTATGGGCCCTGTTTATGAGTATTACCGCAATTGTTGAATTAATAAGGCAGGGATTGGTAAAAACGGCATTAATAAAATATGTAAATCATAGCGAACCTGATGAGCACAAATTTGTAATTGGCGCTGCCCTGTTTCTAAATGCCGGCATTACCATAATTACAGGACTGGTTATGTTTATTCTTACTCCATATTTTTCAGTATTGCTTAAAGCACCTGCGCTGAAAGAAATGCTGTATCTCTTGCAGATCGGCCTGCTCATTATGATACCATTTTCACATTTTGAATGGCTGATGTACAGCAAAATGCAGTTTAAAGGTTTATTCTGGACTTATTTTTTCCGGCAGGGGCTCACACTGGCTTTAGTTTTTTTAATTTTTGTAGTTAAAACAAAAATTCCTTTAAATATGCTTGTCGTTATTTATAACCTGGCTTTAATAATTGCTACTATTGTGGCTTATCGTTTTGTAAAACCATTTTTAAAAGGCTCTTTCATTTTTTCAAAACAATGGGCGCTTAAGCTTTTTCATTTTGGTAAATACGTTTTTGCGTCGGGGTTAAGTACACTGGTTTTTAGAAGTGCAGACCAGGTGATGCTTTCGCCTATGCTGGGCAGTACTACCTTTAATGGATCGCAGAATATTGCCATGCGGTTCCTTAATTTATCCGACCTGCCCTCCCAAACCCTTGGAGACATTTTATTCCCTAAAAGTGCAAAATCTGAAAACAGCAGCAACCCTTCTATACTTAAATATTATTATGAAAAAACAGTTGGCGCTTCTCTCTCTATTGTTTTGCCCCTGGTAACTTTTGTATTGATATTTCCGAAAGCAATTATTTATATTTTAGCCGGGCCGCAGTATTATGATGCTGTGCCTTACTTGCAGATTATAGCTCTTACGAGTATTACCCTGGCTTTTTTAAAGCAATATGGTGTAATTATGGATTCTACCGGCCGCCCTGCCATAAACTTAATTACCATTACCCTGCTTGCTGTGGTGCAGGTTTCGTCACTTTATTTCTTCATCACTCATTTTGGTTTCATTGGTGCAGGCTATGCATTATTGTTATCTCACATTATAGGGTTCATTTGCACACAGCTTTTATTAAATAAATTATTTAAAATAAATTTTCTGAATTCATTTCTCTATGCTTTTAAATTTTATCCTGAGTTTTTAAAAATAATTTTAGAAAAACTGCCATGGAAAAAGAAATAATCAGCAACAGAGATTTTATCATTTTCGGTTTACAGCCGTGGGATATTTCCATAGGCAGCAATTGCAAAAATATAGCCCTGGAGATTGCGAGGAACAATAGGGTATTGTATGTGAACCGGCCATTGGACTGGATTAGTAAATGGAAAAATAAAAATGATGAAAAAGTTAAAAACCGGCTGAACAGTATTAAGCATGGCAAAAATATACTCACCGAAGTTTCAAAAAACCTTACCGTATTTAATCCCGGAATTATATTAGCTTCTGTAAATTTTTTACCCGAAGGAAATATCTACCGGATTTTAAATAAGCGGAATAATAGAAGACTTGCCAGGGAAATCAGTTGGGCAATGAAAAAATTAAATTTTTCCTCTCCCATCCTTTTGATAGATAATGATTTTTTTAACGGCCAGTACCTTAGCGGGTTTTTAAAACCATCCTTTTTTATTTATTATATCCGGGATTTCCTGATATCTCAGCAGTACTTTAAAAAACATGGCAACCATGCAGAGTCGCAGATCATTAAAAAAGCTGACGCTGTTGCTGCAAATTCAAAATATCTAAAAAATTATGCGGCAAAGTATAACGACAATGCAGTAGATGTAGGCCAGGGTTGCGATGTAGAATCATTTCTTCAAATACCTTCAACCCTTCCGGAAGACGTTAAGCAAATTCCATGGCCTGTAATAGGCTATTGCGGATCTCTTACCGCCACCCGGTTAGATATTGAGCTTATTTATTTTATCGGAAAAAATAAACCCGGATGGAATATAGTATTGGTAGGCCCGCAGGATGAAGCATTTAAAAATTCCATATTGCATTCGTTGCCTAATATTTATTTTTTGGGAACTAAGCCAGAAAAAGATTTACCTGGCTACATACACTCATTTGATGTTTGTATAAACCCACAATTGCTGAATCAGATGACAGTTGGAAATTATCCCCGCAAGGTAGATGAATACCTGGCTGCCGGAAAGCCGGTGGTAGCTACAAAAACAGAAACTATGGAAATGTTTCTGCCACTTGTATATTTGTGTGTAAGTAACCAGGACTATCTTAACAACATAACCCTGGCGCTTGCCGAAGATAACAATGATTTTATAGCACAACAGAGAAAACAAATGGGTAAATCACATACTTGGGAGGCTTCGGTAAAAAAAATATATTCATTAATTAATAATTAATAAGATGCTTACTCCAGATAATGAGGAAAATGAAGCCCAGATTACAAACTTATCGCAGGTTTTGGCCACGGTATTTGTTACTGCTGTATTAATAGGCCTTTTTATTAAAATCGTTTTTTTTTAAAAAATTCAAAAATATAACCGATAATTCAAAAATATAACCGATAATAATAACCAATTAAATTTTTTTGAAAACAACTGCAATAGCTTCCGGGTTTCCTTTAAAAAAAACATTTATTATCGTAGTGCTATGCCTGATAGCGGTAATTAATGGGTTTTTTGCTGCCAACAATATGATTTTTTTAATGTTTGCATTTACAGGCAGTTTATTTGGAATGGCAATTATTTATCAATGCTTTTTTAATCCTGTATCAGGGTATTATCTTTTACTTATTGTAGCTTTTTTTGCTTCCTACCCAAACAGGATTGTACATAAAGAAATTCCTATTGGCACATTTGTAGAGTTACTTACTTTATTTTTGTTTTTAGGGACTTACTGGTCAGCAAAGAAAGATGAAAATCAAAAAGGTAATTTAATAAAATACTCAGTTACTATTTTATTAGTCATCTATATTTTTTATTTTTTTCTGGAAATTTTTAATCCAAATATGGATTCAGTTTCCGGTTGGTTATTTATAGCTAAAAGATTTAGCGTATACATTTTATTCTATATTATTTCTTACCGGCTTATAAATACCCCTGCCAGGCTTAAATACTTTTTTAAATTTTGGATAACCATGTCATTTATAGCAGCGGCTTATGCCTGCTATCAGCAATGGTTTGGTTACCTGCCGATGGAGCTAAGGTATTTGGAGGATCATCCTCATGAATATGCACTTATGTTTCAGGCTGGCGTGTTAAGAAAAATTTCTTTTCTTGATATTGGCCCTACTTTCGGGAATCTAAGTGGATTTATGACGGTTTTAAGTTTGATTTTATTGCTTACTTCAAAAGAAAAAAAAAGAAAGTATAAATTGGCCTTTGTTACTTTGATTTTATTTTTAGGAATGTTATATGCCGGCATCCGCACAACTACAATTCTATTACCTGCCAGTATTGCCTTGTATGTGTTAATGGCTTTAAAACATAAGGCCACATTAATAACCCTGGCCTTTTCCATTTTTGGTATACTATTTTTAATTTTTGCCCCTATAGATAACCCTGCTGTTAATAGAATGAGGTCTACATTTGATTCTAAAGACGAATCACTAAATGTCCGGACCACAAACAGGCTATCCATTCAGCCGTATTTATACCAACATCCATTTGGTGGGGGCGTTGCCACTTCCGGGCAAACCGGGGTAAGGTTTAATCCAGCACACCAGCTTGCAGGGTTTCCGCCAGACAGTGCTTTAATGTCTGTTTTTTTAGATATGGGCTGGATAGGGCTTACATTAATCATGCTTTTTTATCTGATAATAATATACCAGGGGATTTATTATTATTTTAAAATGGAAAATGAAGAATATAAGTCATATATTATTGCTGTTACCTGTGCTTTATTTGCAATAGTGATCACCTTATTTTCAACAAGCTCAATTGATCAGATACCCAATGCATTATTTTTTTATGGTGTGATACCGCTCTTTAAAAGAATGGCAGAATTTGATGAAAATGAAAAGTATTTATTGCAGGTATCAGAAAGTAAATAAAATATCGTTATAACAATTAGTAAAACTTAAACTATAAATAATGAAAAAGTATTTTTTTCTCGTATTGTTTTGTACAGTTGAAATTGCAAGTGCCCAAACTGTTGCAAAAATGCCGGATTCAATAAGGCAGATTGTAGATAAATATAATGGTACAGGCTCAAATGCTCTAAATTCATCCAACCCTGGTTATGTGATTGTTAACGACAACGATGAGGCAATAAAAGATAGGCTGATAAAACTTGCTTTAAAAAGCGATGCAGTTGTTGCCGCAAATGCAAATACTGAAATTGCAGAAATAGCCCGTAAAAAAGCGAACAGCTCTTTACTCAATTCTTTAAGTTTAGGCGGAAATGCAAATGAGTTTGTCATCAATAGCTCACCGCAGGCCAGTTTTTATCCAAAATATAATTTCGGCGTTACGGTACCCTTAGATGTTTTTGCCCGGAATAAAGCAGAAAAACATACGGCTGACCAGAATATCATTTTCAACAACGCTCAAATGGAATTGTTGAAAAAAAATCTGAAGTCACGGGTATTAATTTTATATGCGAATTATAAAGAAAAAGTGCAGCAATTGGAATTGGAAAAAATCGCAATTGAAGAAGATGTTTCTGCCTATGAAAATGCTCAGAAAGATTTTAAAGATGAAACCATAACGCTGGAGCAGCTTAATAGAATTTACAGAAACACTATTGTACAAAAAAGCCTGTTAGCCGAAAAAGAGAGAGACCTGGATATAGCCACCATTCAGTTAGAAGAATTAATTGGTGTTCCAATAAAAACAGTCTTACAAAAATAATTATTTTAATGCCATAAACAAATCAGGAGAAAATTCAATTTTCTTTTAAATCATATTCCGTTAGTGAAAATTTTAGTTGTTGATAGATATGTGGCAAAGTGGAAAATATTTTTTTGTCTTATTTTAAACACCATTTGGCCTGCGATGATTATATACTTTGGCAATTAATTTTTATGTATGGAAGCTGGTAATAATCAAGCTGATCTTTTTATCAATTTTTAATTCCTTTATAAAAATGCTGTTTCAATTTAATGGGATTATCTAATTTAATTATTTTTTTGAATGCTTTTTAACTCTATAGACTTTGCGGTTTTTCTGCCGATAGTGTTTTTTTTGTATTGGTTTGTAACCGGCAAATCGTTAAAAATGCAGAATATTTTACTGCTGGTTTCCAGTTATTTTTTTTATGCCTGCTGGGATTGGAGATTTCTTTTTTTATTGGTATTCTCCACGTTTTTAGATTATTATACCGGCATAAAAATGTGTGAAACAAAAAGCCGGAAAAAATTCTGGTTTTGGCTAAGTATTATCATCAATCTTGGCTTTTTGGGAATATTTAAATATTATAATTTCTTTGCAGAATCATTTGCTCAGGCTATAGGTAATCTTGGTTTAAAGGTGCATCCCTGGTCGTTAAAAGTTATATTGCCTGTCGGCATATCGTTTTATACATTCCACGGCCTTTCTTATGTGATAGACATTTACAAAGGAAGAATAAAAGCCGAGAAAAATTTTATTGATTATTCTGTTTTTGTAAGTTTTTTCCCGTTATTGGTGGCGGGACCTATAGAAAGGGCCACGCATTTATTACCGCAAATACAACAAAAACGCTATTTCAGTTATAAAAAAGCGGTTGAGGGTTTAAGGCAGATATTATGGGGGCTGTTTAAAAAAATTGTAATCGCAGATCAGTGTGCTGAATATGCCAACTTAATTTTTAATCATTCTGCGGAGTATTCCGGCAGTACGCTTTTATTGGGCGCCTTAGCATTCACTTTTCAGATTTATGGAGATTTTTCCGGTTACTCAGATATTGCAATTGGTACAGCCAAACTTTTTGGCATTGACTTGTTGAAAAATTTTGCTTATCCCTATTTTTCCCGGGATATAGCTGAATTCTGGAGAAGATGGCATATCTCTCTATCTACCTGGTTCAGGGATTATTTATATATCCCTCTTGGCGGTAGCAAAGGCGGTACTTTAATGAAAGTTAGAAATACATTTATCATTTTTATCGTAAGCGGTTTTTGGCATGGCGCAAACTGGACTTTCATTATCTGGGGTTTACTCAATGCTATATATATTATGCCCTCCATTATTTTTAATACAAACCGCAATAATCTTGATGTGGTTGCCCAGGGTAAATATTTTCCAAATTTTAAAGAGTTGAGGCAGCTTTTACTAACGTTCTGCCTCACAGTTTTGGCCTGGATTTTTTTTAGGGCCAATAATTTTGAACATGCCATTAATTATTTGGCTGGTATATTTTCAAAATCATTATTTAGTATGCCTTTCTTAGAAAATAAGTTACTTGCCGTTAGAACCCTTGGTATAATTCTGCTGTTTATTTTAATAGAATGGATGGGAAGAGAAAAACAATTTGCTATAGAAAATTTTGGGGTTAAGTGGATACGCCCGGTAAGGTACATCATGTATTACATTATTATAATTGCCATTATCTGGTTCAGCGGAAGTAAACAGCAATTTATTTATTTTCAATTTTAGTGACCATGAAACATTTCTTAAAAAAAATATTAATCTTTATAATCCCAATTACAATTTTGTTGTTTTCTGGTTTATTCATTAAACCCACCCCAAGGTCGTTAGGTTCTTTTCTTTTTGCAGATATAAAAAAAGATTCTCTTTTACAAAACACGACCGAGCCACGAATTATTTTTGTTGGTGGTTCTAATTTAAGTTTTGGTTTGAACAGTTATGAGATAAGAGATTCCTTAAAACTTAACCCTGTAAATACTGCGATAAATGTAAGCTTAGGCCTTAAGTATATGCTGCAAAATACTCTGCCATATCTAAAAAAAGGCGACACAGTTGTGCTGGCCCCGGAATATGAAGTTTATTATGAAGATTACAATGTTGCTTCTGAGGAATTATTAAGGACTATTTTTGATGCGGCACCTGGCAAAATTAAATACCTTTCTTCAGGCCAGTGCATCCGCTTATTGCAATATGTTCCAAAATTCTCTTTAACAAAATTTGATCCTTCAGAATATTGGGGGTTTAAAGAAAGTGATATTTACAGTGTAAATTCATTTAATAATTTTGGTGATGTACAGGCTCACTGGACTCTGCCAGACAGGCCTTATAAACCCTCAGGCCTGGAGGGAGATTTTAATACAAATGTGATTTCAAAACTCAAGGAGTTTGAGCAGGCCGCTACTAATGCCGGAGCCTGTGTTTATCTCACTTTTCCCTGTATGGATCTGGCTTCTTACAATATTTCTAAAGAAAAAGTATTGCAGGTTGAAGAAAAATTGAGGATGAATAATTTTAAACTCTTAGGCAATGCAGGTAAATATATTTTGCCGGAGGATATGATGTTTAATACTAAATACCATTTAAATAAAAAAGGCGTACAGTATAGAACAAAATTATTGATTGAAGATTTTAAAACTGCCCGGAACCAAAACGGGTAAATATTTTTTTACCAACCTTTAAAAGGCGTTTGCAGCTTAGCATTCTTAAAGAACTAAGTATTTAAACACCTGTTGTTTAGCCTTGCGGGAAAATAATATAAATTTTTAGCGTGTTACACTTTTTTTATTTGCGACTAATCAAGTTTTTATTAAATTTCTTCTAATCAACCGCAACAATAATCTGGCATTAGTACTACAAGCAATCATGCAGAAATACTACAAAATTTTAGCGACATTTACCGGCATGTTAATAATGTAAATTAATTGTGTATAACTACCTCATTTCTTTTATTGTTTTGGTCAAAATGTATATATTTTGCAGGCCCGCATAGAATTGCAATATCTAAAAAATTATCAACTGCTTTATCTCTACTCCCAGAAAATAATTTGTTTGTTATTTGATACTTTTTTTGAAGAGGTTTCGTTAGCTATTGATATAATGGCTTGTATTTTGATAACCCCAGCAAAAATTATTTAGGCGTATTTAAATAATAAATCAGAATACTTTGTTATCAAAATTTTATAAGCTATTATTTCAAATCCACTAACAAGAAAAACCCCAAAATGAGAAGAAGTTTTTACAAGCGCCATTTTGTTTTATTATTACTATTAGCTAGCCTGCAATTTTTTTCTGCCAAGGCCCAACAAACGCTTGTCCAGATTAGTGGCTGGAATGCTTATGTACATTTGCCAGATGATTATGGAACAACAATAAAAAATTATCCTACAATTATTTTCTTCCCGGGAATTGGCGAAGTTGGCACTAACGCTTCCCTTGTAATATCGAATGGCCCGGGCGCCTATATTTCTCAGGGATGGCCGGGAAATGTATCTATAAATGGTAATACGGTAAAATTTATTGTGATAAGCCTTCAGCCTACGGCTGCATTTCCGGTGGAATCTACCATCAATCAAAAAATACAGCTTATCAAAAGCATGTATAGGGTAGATCCTGACCGTCTTTATCTTACGGGCCTATCTCATGGAGGGTGGTGCAGTTCTACTTTTGTAACAGGCGATCCTTATGGTGGGCCATATCCTTATGCTTCACAGATAGCAGCAGTTGTAACTGTAGAAGGCATGATTCCGGATGATAACCAACCATACCCAAAGTTATTTGACAACTTTGCAACTATCGGCGGAAGATATCTTGGCTTCGAACAAAAACTTGATGGCAGGGATACAAGAACTGTTGTTGACAGAATGAATGCGACCGTTCCTAATTCGGGAATATATGTTCAGACAAATTTTGGTGGGGGTGGCCATTGTTGCTGGAATCAATTTTATGGAGGCCAGGGAACACTGCCTGGCATCTGGTCATTGGGAGGTATAAATCAAAATTTATATGAGTGGCTGGCACGGCAATCCTTGTCCAATGCTACTGATATACCTCCCATTGTGAATGCAGGATCAGATTTAACGATTACGCTACCATCTTCATCTACTACATTAAATGGTTCTGCCACCGATGCTGATGGTACAGTTTCGTTTTACCAATGGTCTCAGGTTGCTGGGCCTAATACAGCAGTTATCAATAGTATTACTAATCCCGTTACTAATGTTTCTGGTTTGATACAGGGAATTTACTCTTTTGTTTTAAAGGCAACTGATAACCTGGGGGCTAGCGCTGTGGACACTGTGAATGTGGCCGTATTCCCCGATCCTGCAACCAATACCTGTAACAGTAGCCCACCTGTAACATACTACGTTAACAATACCCAGCCCGGAGAAATTTATCGCCCAAATGGTTCTATGTGGAAAGGCGGGGACACTATAAAAATTACGGGTACAAATTATACTAGTATTGAATTTTTTAATGTTGCAGGCGATCCCTGCAGGCCTTTGGTAATTATGCCTCTTACCACAGTTTCTACCCCGGTATTGAGGTTTAAAGGCAACTCCAGGTATATAAAAATTTGGGGAGGAAATACACAATATGGAATGAAAGTTACCGGCGGCCCTTTAGCCATCACATTATGCCATCATATTGAGGCAGATAATATAGAATGTTATGGAGGAAGTGTAGGTATATATTGTAAACAGGATGTTGATTATGCTGATACCATGACATGGAACCCAAATTACCGTATGACGAAATTATCGTTCCGAAACATGTATATTCATGATGTACAGGGTGAGGGAATGTATATAGGTATTACCCAGGTTAATGGGCTTACTGTAAAAAGTACCTATAGTGGCCTGGATACAACGATTATTCCTATAAGGCTTGATAGTGTTGAAGTAAGTAACTGCCGGGTAGAACGTACCGGATGGGATGGCATACAATTGTCAAACTCCCGTAATGGAAATAAAATATTTAATAATACTGTTACGGATTACGGTTTGTCGAATATAAGTAATCAGCAGGCAGGTATTATATTAGGAGGAAACACAACCGGCGACGTGTATAGTAATACAGTAAAAAGAGGGACCGGAAATGGGTTGGAGTTATTTGGCTATGGGGTGATAAATGCTTATAATAATACCCTGGATAGTTGCGGCTATGATGGACTTACAAATCCGAATGGTACTCAAGGCCAGCAAACTGTTTATGCCAGTGACCTTCTCACTCTTACTGAAAGTAATCCTCCTCAAACAATAAATCTATGGGGTAATAATATAAATCATCCAAAAAGCTCTGGTGGGATTTTTATTACAGACTATAATAATAATTCTTATCCTTCATCAGTATATAATAATAATTTTTGCATAACAAATGCACCGGGAAACTGGCAATCAATTTATATAAAAACGTATGTACCCGGAAGTATAGTTTCTAATAATATTTTATCCTGTGCAACTTCTAATCAGGCACCGTCAGCGAATGCCGGCAATAATATCAGCATTACCTTACCGGTAAATACAACCACCTTAAATGGCAGCGGCACAGATGCCGATGGCACGATAAGCTCCTATGCATGGGTAAAGATATCCGGGCCGGCAGCAGGCACCCTTACCAATGCGAACACGGCAACGGCCACCGCAGGCAGTCTTGTACAGGGAGTGTACAGTTATCAACTAACGGTAACCGATAATGGCGGCGCCA
>JBDUCK010000151.1:0-8094 GCA_040003485.1 Ferruginibacter sp.
TGGCATTAAGGCCGGTTGAGGCCAATAAATTTACCTGTGGTTTGTATTTAAAATTAAACACATCCTGGTCTGCAATAAGGATCAAACTATCTAACCTGAATTTTTGTTGGTAATAATATTCTTTCGGGCCGGGCTTTAAAACAACCTGGGGATCGTTTAATTTAAAATAACCGGTATCAGTCATTGCAGTAAGCCCCCTCAATTGGGCAATACTGTTATTGTAGGAAAACTCCAGTTGCTTTAAATCGTTGGCAGAAGAAAGCAATTGTATATCGAGAGAAACATAATCATTTTGCTGAAGCAGGCCCTGCTTTATCAAAGCGGCTATTAAAGGTTTACGGGTTTCAAGTTGTTCAATTATCTTTTTTAAATAATCTCCCTGCACCTGGTATTGGTATGCAAGAATATACTGCTCCGTTATATTTTTTTTAAGGTCCTGTTCTACCTGCAGCCGGCTATTGGCCGATACAGCAGCCTGCGCTTTATTCTGTTGATAAAGATTGTTTATAATAACTGTATTTAATATTGGCAATGCTGCATTTATTTGGGCAGAGTATAGGCCACCGTTAGTAATGCCCACATCATATCCGTAGGCTTTTGGTGATGGATTTGACGTTATGCTGATTGGCCTGCCATTATCAAAAAAGAAAGGCGCAAATAAATAATCTGCTGTAAAACTTACCTGCGCTTTTTTATTTTGTGCATTAATGATTTCATTTTGAAGTTGAAAGTTTTGCTGGAGATTACTATTTTCTATTAATACGGGATTATTGCCGATAGCCTGCGTTATAAAAAAATCAAGATTTTTTTGTTGTGCAATTGAATGAAAAGGAAATATAAAAACCATCCCGATTATTCTAAGGACATACTTCATAAAATAGGTTTATTAATAATTTATACCAGCTGTGTTTCAGGACTGCAAAAATGCAGCCTGTTTATTAGGGCTGCATTTTTTACGTTGTCAGCGTAAATATAGAGTAAGTATATAAAACGGGTGGCTATTCTTTGGCAGCCTTACCATTTTCATCAAACAAAACTTCTTTTGTTTTATTGCCATCTTTGTACTCAATTTCATATTTAGTTTGTCCATTTACAGATTCTATTTTTGCTGCCATTTTTATAGCTGCAATAGAATGTTTGCTTTTATACGCCGTCGCTACAGCCGGGGGCAATTCAGAAGTTTCTATCTGGGCTTCTGTTTCTTTCCAGCTACCGTCAGTTAAAAAATTAGCTGAGTATTTTTTACCATCCATTTTAAAATCTGCCTCGTATTCATTTTTATTTTCTTTACCCCATTTCACATCTGTTGCTGTAGCAAACTTTGTTTCAAATGCTTTTCTTACAGCTATGGGCGCCTTTATTTGTGCATTTGCACAGGCAGCGGATAAAGTAATAAAAGCTAGCATTAAGATACGTTGTTTCATATTTTTTTATTTTATAGAATGAAATAATACCGGCAATTTAAAATGTAAATCTGTGTCAATTCTGTAATTTAGACCAGGATATTTATCAATCTGCCAATGCAAAAAGTAATCAGGCACTGATTTTGTGATTTATAAAAAAAAGATTTTTATGAAAGTACTCTACTCAAAACTAAAATTAATTTTTATCTGCAGCAGTTTTTTTTTAGTAACCCATTCGCTTTTTTCTCAACCCATCCTTGGGCTGCAATCCGCTATCACCGGGCTTTCCAACCCGGTAGATATGGTAAATGCCGGCGACAGTAAATTATATATTGTACAACAAAATGGCCTTATCCGCTTATGGAATGGTACAACCCTTTCTACGTTTATAGACTTATCCAGTGTATTAACGCCCGCTGCCGGCGGCGAACAGGGCTTATTAAGTATGGCCTTTCATCCTTCGTATGCAACCAACGGATATTTTTTTGTGTGGTATACCAACGCTACCGGAGCCGTTACGCTTGCCCGTTACAAACGCAATGGTATTAATCCGGATATTGCAGATCTTGCCAGTGGCCAGGTGTTGTTAAGCATTGCAAAGCCAGGCTCTCCCTACTTTACCAATCACAATGGTGCAAAGTTAAATTTTGGGCCCGATGGAATGTTGTATGTAGGTACCGGTGACGGCGGAAGTGGTGGTGACCCCTTTAATAATGCTCAAACAGGTACGTCCTTGTTAGGAAAAATGCTGCGCCTGAATGTAAATAGTTTTGCAACATCGGCCCCGTTTTATGATATCCCCGTAGATAATCCTTTCCTGGTACCACTGGATGGTATTGCGGATGAGATCTATGACCTGGGATTACGTAATCCGTGGCGCTGGAGTTTTGACCGAACTACCGGTGACATGTGGATAGCCGATGTAGGACAGGGAGCCTGGGAAGAAGTTAACTACCGGGCAGCAGGCACCACTGCCGGCTTAAATTACGGCTGGAATTGCAGGGAAGGAAAGCAATCATATCCTCCGGCAGCATGTTCAGGCTCCTTCACAGATCCTATTTTTGACTATGGTCATAATAATGCTACCGGCGGTTTTTCTATTACGGGAGGATATGTCTATCGTGGGCCAGATTATCCGGCGCTTACCGGCTATTATATTACGGCAGATTATGTATCTGGAAATCTCTGGCTATTAAAACCAAATGGTTCAGGTGGCGCTATAAGTACTATACAATCGGGGCTTACCTCCAATATCAGTTCTTTTGGAGAGGGTGCGGATGGCACTTTGTATGCAGTAGGGCGATCAACTGGTATTGTTTATAAAGTTATTGTAACTGCTGTGTTACCTGTAACGCTTACCAGTTTTTCTGTTCAGCCTTTTCAAAATTATAATGTGTTATCCTGGGCCACTGCTTCAGAAATTAATACTACTAAATTTATAATTCAATATAGTACCGATAATCAAACTTTTGTGCCGGTAGGTGAAGTACCTGCTTCAGGAAACAGTACCGGAAGTAATTATCAATACCATCATACAATCAATGCAGTAAATAAAGGTTTTTACCGCCTTGCCATTGTAGATAATAACGGGCCGGTAAAATATTCTTCAATACTCACTGTACCTGCAAGGATCAGTAAAGAAATAAAGATATATCCTACATTTATTACCAACAAGATTGTCAATATAACCCTGCCTGTTGCAGCAAATAAAATGCAATTGATAAGCATGGATGGAAAAATAATCTATGAAAAAAGCCTGCGGAATATTTCAGGGAGTACTTCTATAATATTGCCTAATAATGCTAAAGGCATGTACATTGTGCAGGTAACGGGAGATGATAATTATTCCCTGAAAGAAAAAGTCATCATTCAATAAATGTTTAAAATACAGCAAAAAAATAACCTCCGTTTTATACCGGCGGCTATTTTTTTTGTAATAAGGATTATTTTATAATGTAATTGCATCCCTTGTAAGACGCCCATCTGTATTAAAGTACAGGTACTTTTTTTGAACTTCATTCTTTTTTGCAAACAAACGGTATTGATGACTTCCATCTGATTCATTCACTTCTACGTAAGATTTTATTTCCCAATCAGAAAATTTACTTTTTTCCAGGCCGTCTTTTACAGCCGCAGGAAGTTCATCTTCATTTAAAAAAATTTCTGTCCTTTTCCAGTTACCATCAGCATTAAAACTGGCCTGGTACTTATGATCATTCATTTCAAAAGTAGCTTCAAAAACGGTGATCCTGTCTCCCCATTCTATACTTTTTGCTGAAGGGTACATGGCGCCCAGCGAATCTGTAACTGCGGCGGGGATCTTCCTGATCTGCCCGTACGAATAAGAGCCTGCCAATAAAATAAAACAAGCTATCAAAACTGCAAAAATCTTTTTCAAAATATAAGGTTTAAATTGTTAGGGGATTTTTGCAAAGGTTAGAAAAAATTATGCCATAATCATCAGGCAGCCGCCGCTTTACGACCTATTAGCATAAGTTTAATAAATGGTATAGGCAGTATAAAATGAATTTTTTATTTTTAAATACTACTAAAAAGAATAAATATGATAGAGGTAGTGGACTATACAGAAGATAAAAAAGCATTTATAAAAACGCTTAATTATGAGTGGTTGCAAAAATATTTTAGTATAGAGCCTAATGATGTAACGCAATTGTCTGATCCTAAAAAAGAAATTATAGATAAAGGGGGAATGATCTTTTATGCTTTATTTGAAGGGCAAATTGCAGGTACAGCTTCGTTGATAAAACTGGATGATGAATCGTTTGAACTCGGTAAGATGGCCACTACAGAAGCAGCGCAGGGAAAAGGTGTGGGAAAAATATTGTTGCAGCACTGTATTAATGCAGCGGCAGGAGCGGGGGCCCGGAAAATAATATTATATTCCAACACAAAATTAGGTGCGGCTATACACCTGTATAAAAAATTTGGATTTACAGAAATACCCCTCATACATTCTCATTATTTACGCTCCAATATTCTCATGGAAAAAATTTTATAGAGATTGAAAATTCCTGGCGATGTGGCTTCTTTGAATAATCCATAAAACATATAAAGATTTAAAAATATTGTATAAATGCTTATTAAAGTACCTGCCAAAAGCTGTAAACACCTGGCCAGGGGGCTATCAAATCTTTTGTGGCTGAAAGTTTGTATTTTACTACGAGGCAAGAAGCATAATAGCCGGATCTGTGCCGGATCTTGTTTTATTAGATTTCAGGCTTAGTGTAGAGGATGGCCCCAAATTCTGTAAAGAGATAAAGAATATACCTGGCCGGGATATCTAGTGTCTGCCAGCCCGGAATTACTGGACAATTATGCAGAATGAAGGGCTGATGATACTATTGAAAAACCTTTTGACATTAAAACTGTTATTGAAAAGATTGATAAAGTTTTAAAATCATATAGCACGGAAAAAATATAATTTAGCTTTCTATTTTTAAAAATATGCCTACCCGCCTGAATAGTAAAATGGAAGAACTCTTAATGGAATGCCATGAAAGAGAAATATTGCAGCAACCTCCTCTTAAAGTAGCGCTAAACCGTGAGCTAAAGTCATTATTAAACAAGTGCCTGTTGTCTTATGACATCGATATAAACCCGGCGACAGGGGTAAAATATTTTGGCTGCAGGCTAACAGATTCCGGTAGAGAATATTTAGATAAATATTCTGCATCATAATTATTGCAAATGGCTGCAGGTTATGCGCAATTTACGGTGAAGCGTTTATAGTCGTTCAGCAACATTAATATGCTTATGGTAGAATTCTGATTGTTTTAAACATTTAGTTTTATAATATATCATTTGCAAAAGTTAAAAAAATTATAGCTTTACCTCACGACACAAAATTAAGTAAGCCATGAATGTAATAAAGCGTAATAATGTTGTGGTGAAGGGTAGAGGTTCGCAAGTAATAATGTTTGCTCATGGTTTTGGGTGTGATCAAAACATGTGGAGATATGTGTCTCCTGCATTTGAAGAGAACTATAAAATTATATTGTTCGATCATGTGGGCGCCGGAGGGTCTGATCTTTCTGCATTTGTGCCACAGAAGTATGAAAAATTAGAAGGTTATGCGGATGACATTGTTGAGATTGCAACAGCTCTTCAGTTACACGATATAATATTTGTAGGTCACTCGGTAAGTGCAGTAATGGGAATTATTGCCTCGCAAAAATCTCCGGAACTCTTTAAATCGCTTGTTCTTGTTGCGCCTTCCCCATCTTATATAAATGATTGTGATTATGTTGGAGGTTTTACCAGACCACAGATAGATGAATTACTGGAGTCTCTTGATAAAAATCATCTCGGCTGGTCAATGGCAATGGCGCCGGTAATAATGGGTAACCCTGATAAAAAAGAATTAGGAGAAGAACTCGCCAATAGTTTTTGCAGAACAGACCCGGCAATTGTAAAACATTTTGCACGTGCTACATTTCTTACTGATAAAAGGGAATTGCTGTCGGCAGTTGATATTTCTTCTCTTATTTTGCAATGTTCAGATGATGTAATTGCCCCCCGGGAAGTGGGAACGTACATGCACCAACAAATAAAAGGCAGCAAGCTTGTAATAATGAGGGCAACAGGCCACTGTCCTAACCTGAGTGCTCCGGAAGAAACGATTTATGAAATAATGAAATTTTTATCATAATGGATCACCCGGTTTCTCCAGATTTAAATCAGCTACAAGAAAATTTTGAGGACTTTTTCGAAGCGGCATTGTGTGGCTTTGTAATAGCAGACACACAGGGATTTATTCTGAGGGCTAATAAAACAATTGCCGGGTGGCTAAACCTTACTACTGACAAATTAAAAGGCAAGCGATTTTCAGATCTGCTCGGTATAGGCAGCAAGATATATTATGAAACACACTTAAGACCTCTCCTCCGTATTCAGGGCTTTTTTGATGAAGTAGTACTTGAACTAAGCAGTACCACCGGGCAGAAATTACAGGTAATGGTAAATGCATTTGAACGCAGAGATAAAAATGGCCAACCCTATTTTATACGGTTTACAATATTAAAAGGCAGCGACCGCCTTCAATATGAACAGAATTTGCAGGACGCAAAAGCAATTGCTGAAAAAGCACTTGTAAAGCAAACAGAGATGGTTGCCCTGAGGGAACAGTTGATTGCAGTACTGGGGCACGACCTTCGCAACCCTCTTTCTGCTATTGTAATTGCAGCCGATTTGCTGAATTCCTCACCAGACACAGATAATAGGCTCATACTGGCAACGTTAAAACGAAGCAGTTCCCGTATGTCGGAACTGGTAAGTAATATAATGGATTTTGCACGTACACGCCTGGGCGAAGGCATCATCCTTAACAGGCAAGATGCCCAGCTTGAACCAGTACTTCAACAGGTGGTGGCTGAGTTTAAACTTATTTATCCCAAAAGAGAAATCACTACTTTCTTCAAAATTATCACACCTGTTAATTGCGATTCTAACCGCCTTGCTCAATTGTTATCAAATCTGCTTGCCAATGCGCTCACACATGGAGATACTAACTTCCCCGTTCATGTTGATGCAATTCTTAATAATGAAAATTTAAAACTCTCCGTTACTAATAATGGAGCACCAATTCCAGCAGATTTACATGAACGCCTATTTGCTCCTTTTACAAGAGAGGCTGGCCGTACCAGTCAGAATGGATTGGGCCTGGGTCTTTATATTTGTTCAGAAATTGCGAAAGCGCATAATGGTACTTTAAGCTTTATTTCTTCAGGAAACGAAACCTCTTTTACATTTTGTATGAATTTATAAAATACTTTCCTACGGCTTGGTTTGTTACTCCACCAACCATTAGCTGCGATTAATCTCCATCAAATAATTTAAATAAGTTATTTAAAATAGAAAGTAAATGAATATGATTTGGTATAATAACAAACGCAAATATGGTAATCACCCCTTTGTTTGAAAGTGCTTCAAGCGAACTAATCATATTGTCCTTTTCTGCATCATTTTGTAATAAGGGATACCAGTTATGAATTTTTTCTGTCCAAAAATATATTTTATCAGCAGCTGTAAATGATTTGCGATGTGTGGTTATCATTCAGCTTTACGTGATTAATTTCGCTCTATGCAAATCATCAACTTTTAATTATAAATTTAGCTTCCGTTACGGGTAGACGACTTTCAAATATTGTTACATCGCCGTATCGCTACCTGTATGCTCACCCCACATTAATTTGGAACTCTATCTTTGCTTCATAAAATGAAATTGGTGAATATGAAAAAAATATTATTATTCTCTGTCTTTAATTGCTTAGGTGTATATGGCTTTTGTCAGACCAAAGATGAGACAGCCATCAAACAACTGCTTGAAAAAGAATCAGCAACCTGGAGATCGGGAGATATAAAAGGACATGCAGATTGCTGGTATGTAAAACCTTATAGTAGAATATTAGTTTCCACGGGCGATAGCACTGTTTTGGATGTTCCTCCGGAGTTAATGATTAATCCACCGGCAAATATTATGGGTAAAGGAGGCACTTCAATAAATTCAGATTATAGAATGAGTGTAAGCAGCAATAATGCCTGGGTTAGCCACAATGAAGAATCCACCGCCGCTGATGGAAAGAAAAGTTATTCATATGAAATAAGAATTTTAGAAAAGATAAATGGGGATTGGAAACTGGTTGGACAATCTATTCATATTTACAAACCCAGG
>JBDUCK010000152.1:0-8058 GCA_040003485.1 Ferruginibacter sp.
AATTTTTTGTGCTGTAAACTTTGAATATATTTGATGGTGGATTTGCTAAACATTGCTCAATTTTATATGCTGTTATTTCGCCGGACCGGTAAAAATATTTTAACCCAACTTAAAAGCCCTCTTTTGTTGCTGGTTATTTTTTCTTCCTGCACTATTACCCGGAAAGCACCGCTAAACAGGCCCTATCTTGGCAAAAACAGCATTGAAGTTACGGGAGGAAAATTTAGTAAAATAGAAAAATCTGCCTTGGTGCTAAGGCTAACCAACCAACTAGATGACAGTTCAAAAACTACCACAAAAGATGCGCTTTTTGTATTGCATTTTATAAATAAGCCGCCGGCATACGACAGCGCCTATTCTAATGCTTCTGCTAAAAACATGAAGGCTTCAATGTTTCATTTAGGTTATTATAATGCACTGGTTACTTACAAAGAAGATACCATTGGCCGCCGGGTAGATGTGCATTACAAGGTAGATGCCGGCAAACAAACATTGATAGATACAGTTAGTTACCGCCTCAGAAACCCCGACCTGCAACAACTTGCCTTGGCCTATAAAGACAAAAGTATCCTGTTAGAAAATACGCCCATTACAAAATTGGGCGTACTGGCAGAAGTAACAAGATTGGTAGATACTTTTCGCAATAATGGATATTATAAATTTACTGCCGCAGAGTTAAGAGTAAGAGGTGATACTACTATCTCGGCGCTTACCACTGTAAGCGATGATCCCTTTGCACAATTGCAATTGCTAGCTGAGGCACAGCAAAAAAAAGATTCTCCGCAAATAAAATTAGCCATCGTACTTAACCCCCCGGATGACAGTACCAAGCTGAATAAATACACGGTAGATAAGATCTATATCCTGCAGGATTTCCGGCCCGGGGATAATTTTGCCGACACCACTTTTATAACCCAAAGGGATACCCGAAACTTTATATTGAGGTATCATGAAATGCTTTTTCGCACTTCCTTCCTGGCGAGAAATTTTACGTTGAAAAGCGGCGATATATTCCGGCAGGATCAGTATTATAAAACACTTAACAATTATGCCAATGCCGGGGTATGGCAGAGTGTGAACATACAGGTGGTGGAGAAAAAAGACAGCAACAAAGTAGACCTGGTAGCAGAATTAATTCCCGGCAAAAAATTTGGTTTTGAAGCAGCTTTGGAAGCCAGTTATTCTGCCAGCAGCAGTACCAGCAATATAATTGGCGGAAATCTCTTTGGCTTATCCGGCAACCTTTCGCTGGTAAACAGGAATATAGGAAAAGAAGCAATTAAAATGACGCATAGCCTCAGGGCCGGAGTAGAATTAAACAAAAACAATGGTAGTAAAAACACTGCCCGTAACCCCATCAATTCTACGGAATTGAGTTATGCCAACAGTGTTATTTTTCCTAAAGTGTTTCATATTTTTCCTAAAAAAAGAACCCGGTACCGGGCAGGAGAAAGCTTTATTAATACCAGTTTTTCTTATAACAACAGGCTCTATTTATTTGACCTGCAATCTGTAAATTTAAATTTAGGTGTCACTAAGGTTAGTGAAAAAGGGCACAAATACAGTTTAAGGCCGCTCAATGCAGAATTCAGTTATCTCTTTAACCAGAGCGATAGTTTTAAAAAAATTTTAAATGATAATCCTTTTTTAAGATATTCTTACAACACCGCATTTATACTGGGTACCAGTGCCAGTTATGCAAGCACCTACCGGAATTCCAAACACCTGCTAAGTTTAGCCAAGCAACGGGATTTTAAAGCTAATGCAGAAGAATCAGGGCTTACCTGGGGAGCGCTGCCTATTTTAAAAAAATATAAACGCAAATACATAAAGTTAGATGCAGAATATAAATATACCGTAAGCTATACTAAAACAGCTTTGGCGTTTCGTCTATTCGCAGGCGTTGGTATTCCTTTAGGGCATGACACTACGCTGCCATTCTTTAAACAATATTTTGGCGGCGGCAGTAACAGCATGAGGGGCTGGCCGGTAAGGGGCATTGGGCTTGGTGGGCAAAGCCTTGCAGCTTTTGACCAAAATAAATTTGCGTTTAACCAACGGACAGGGGATATACAGTTAGAGGGTAATATTGAATACCGGTATGATATTGCCCGTATTATTCCCAACAGCTTAACACTGAGAGGTGCGTTGTTTATCGATGCCGGTAATGTATGGAATCTTAAAAATTCATTGCCAACCCCAGGGATAGACAGCGCCCAATTTAAGTTTAGTAATTTATACAAACAGCTGGGCGTAAGCGCCGGCACGGGTTTCCGGCTGGACTTTAATTATTTTATTCTTCGCCTGGATTTGGGCTTCAGGTTTAAACGTCCCGAATTGAGTTATATAAACAACGGCTGGAAGGCACCTCCCATTGGCTTTGGAGATGCCTTTAAAAAATTATTTGCCAAAAGCCAACGCCAATGGCGTTATGAGAATTTTAATTTTACTATCGGGATCAGTTATCCTTTTTAAAGGCTTTTGAAGGTTCAAGAGGTTCAAGAGTTCAAAGGTTAAGGTTCAACGGTTGGTTATCTTGCAACATTTATCGAACATTGAACATTGAACATTGAACATTGAACATTGAACATTGAACATTGAACATTGAACTATTCGCTTCTCAAACTTGCCATAAACTCATCAATACTTACTGCATTTGTAACCGCATACTCTCCTATTCTTGTTCTGCGAAGCTCACTTAAATAACCGCTACATTTTAAGGCAGCCCCAAAATCATTTGCCAGGCTGCGTATGTACGTCCCTGTAGAGCACACGACTTTAAATTTTACAACCGGCAATTCAATGGCAGTAATTTCAAATTCAGCTATCGTTATGGTCCGTGGTTGCAATTCTATCTCCACTCCCCTTCTTGCTAATTCATACAATGCTACCCCATCTTTTTTTATGGCCGAATAAATGGGTGGCAATTGTTGTATTTCCCCGATAAATTGTTGGGTAGCTGCAAAGATCTGTGTCTCCGTTATTCCGGAAAAATCTTTAGCATCCTGCGGTGTGCTTTCCAGGTCGTAAGTGGGCGTAACTGCACCAAGCGTAATGGCACCGGTATATTCTTTTTCCTGCGCCATGTATTCATTTATTTTTTTGGTAAACTTCCCGGTACAGACGATCAGCAAACCGGTTGCCAGCGGGTCCAGCGTGCCGGCATGCCCAACTTTTTTTATGCGTAGGTTGTTGCGTATTTTTCTTACTACATCAAATGAGGTCCAGTGCAAAGGCTTGTCTATGAGAATTACTTTCCCTTCTTCAAAGCTGGCTTTTACTTCGTCGCTTATCTGGATGACTATCTTCTCCTCCGTATTTTCTGTGCTACCAGATTTAGCCAAATGCTTTGCCCGGTAGGTTTCTTTTTTTGCCAACTGTTTTTTTGCGAAAGTAAAGGAAGTTTATCACAGCGTGAAGTAGTTTATCACAGCCGTTAATAAAACCAGATCTAAATCTTAAATCAAAAATCTAAAATTGTTTTTATAAAACCTGTTGTGCTTTTAACTGCAGGTATTTATTAATGGTGTTGATGGTAAGATTTTCCGGCGAAGTAAGAATGGAAGAAATACCATATTTCTGCAGCTCTTTTACCACCAGCTTTTTTTCGTACACAAATTTTTCTGCAATGGCTTTTACATAAACATCATCTATGTTAAATGCATCTGCACCTGACAATTTAGTTAACTCCGTGTTTTCAAAAAAAACGACCAGCAGAAGGTGATGCCGGGCAATAGACCGCAGGTAAGCAATCTGCCGCTTCAGGCCATTCACCGATTCGAAATTGGTGAAGAGGATGAGCAGGCTGCGTTGCTTTATTTTACTTCTGAGCTGCATGTAAAGCATTTCAAAATCACTTTCCAGGTAAGCTGTTTTTTCTTTGTACAATGCCTGCAGAATATTTTCCCGCTGTATGGGTTTTCTGTCGGCGGCAATTACAGCGCCCATTTTATTTGAAAAAGTTATCAGCCCGATCTTATCCTGTTTTTGCAGGCACACATTCCCCAAGGCCAAAGTACTGTTGACGGCATAATCTAAAAGGCTCAGGCCTTCAAATGGCATTTTCATTAATCTTCCTTTATCAATGATGCAATACACCTGCTGAGATTTTTCATCAACATAATTATTCACCATCAGCGATCCTTTTCTTGCTGTTGCTTTCCAGTTTATGGTGCGGATATCATCACCATTAACATAATCTTTTATCTGTTCAAACTCCATGCTCTGGCCAATCTTGCGCATACGCCTGTTTCCATTGCCTTCGATAGTGGCCTGCGACAGCAAATGATAATTGCGCAGGTTCATGAAAGATGGATATACACTTATATTTTCTGCAGCGGCAATTGTATGGCGCCTTACCACAATACCTAAACCCGTTTGCACATAAAGGATGATATTACCAAACAGGTAGCTCCCCCGTTCTGCAGGCTTTACAGTGTAAGTCATTTTTAATTGCTGCCTGGGCAAAAATTGTTTCTTCATAGAAAAATTACGCTCCTGGAACTGGAAAGGCAGTTCATCAATAACACGCATGCCAGCCTGGTAGAATGTCGTATTTTTTATGCGGAGGGTAATCGTATTGTTGTCGCCATTGCTGAGGCGGTCGCTGACAATTCTTTCTGCTTCCGGCTTTTTACCAGTGAGAAAAAGAAAAAAATAATCTGCCACAGCCAGCAATAAAAACGCTACAAAAATTATTTTCGCCAATGGAAAAACCTGTGGTAAAAAAAAGGCTAATACGAAAATAAGAATACAAGCTCCAGCCACGATGTAAAACCGAAGTGTTACAAACAGATCGCCGATATATTTTTTAAAAAAGTTCATTTACCAATACATTTTTTGAACCTGATTATTATTTTGCGCATTTTTTCTATTGACTCGTTTTCTTTTCTGCCAACCGGCTTCGACAAGCTCAGCCCGACATCATTCTGATTGTTGCTGATCTTCTTAACTATTCACCATTGACTTTTGACCATTCCCTTCCCTATCTCGGCACTTCCAGCACTTTCAAAATACTTTCAATCAAATCATCGGGAGTGATGCCTTCCATTTCTTTTTCGGGCGTAAGCATAATGCGATGGCGCAGTACAGGAGTAGCCATTTCTATAATATCTTCCGGTATTACAAAATCCCTGCCTTTTAAGGCTGCGGCTGCTTTACAGGTTTTCAGCAATGCCAGTGAAGCCCGGGTAGAAGCGCCTAAATAAAGCGAAGGATTATTTCTTGTTTCGTTTACAATTGTTGCAATATATTCTACCAGTTTAGGCTCTATCCTCACCTGCTGAACTATATTTCTGTAGTGCTTTACTTCTGCCGGCGATAAAATTTTATTTACATCCTCCAATAATTCACTCTGCGTTTTACCCTGTTGGTTAGTAAGAATCAGAACTTCTTCCTGCAGGGTTGGATAATCGATCTCAATTTTAAATAAAAACCTATCCAATTGTGCTTCCGGCAGGCGGTAAGTACCTTCCTGCTCTATTGGGTTTTGGGTAGCCAATACAATAAAAGGGTACTGCATAGAGTGGGTAAAGCCATCTACCGTTACCTGCCGTTCTTCCATTACTTCAAATAAAGCAGACTGGGTTTTTGCCGGCGACCGGTTTATCTCATCTATTAAAACAATGTTGCTGAAAACCGGGCCGGGCTTAAAATAAAATGCGCCTTCTTTGGGATTAAATACTGAAGTACCTATTACATCGCCGGGCATCAGGTCAGGCGTAAACTGCAGGCGGGAAAAATTAACGTCAATAATTTTTGCCAGCAGCTTTGCTGCCAGGGTTTTTGCTACACCCGGCACACCTTCCAGCAGCAGGTGCCCATCGCATAGTAACCCTATCATCAACAGGTCTATCACCTGTTTTTGCCCCACAATTACTTTTCCAATTTCGGCCCGGATATCATTCAACTTGCTGTTGAGTTCCGCTACCGGGCTACTCTCCATAAAAATATTTTCTTCCATCAGTATCTGTTTTTATAAAATTGTTGAATCTGTTCATTAAGGTTTAAGAGCATAAAATCATCTATCTCTGCACTGTTTGCAACCTGCTGCATAGTGCGGTACAATGTTTCCGTTTTATCTAAAGCTACGCCACTCTTGCGGCTAAGGGTATTTAAAAAATCCTGGTTGGCAAGGTTGGTATTTAAAAAATAACGGCTACGGATATACTCATTAAAAAAGCTGATCATTTTATCTGCAATAGTGCGGTTATTTTTTTCTTTAAGATACAGGCCTGCAATGGCTTCTGCAAAAGCTATAGAAGAATTCTGTACCGGCTTTACTACCGGCACAATGCGCTGCCTGCGCTTTCCGTTAAAAAGAATATACAATAACAATAGCAACAGGGCAATCCAGAATGCCCATTTAAGTGCCGGGTACCTGAATATAGCGCTTAAAGTAGAAAAAGAACTGCCGCCGCTTTGGTAATTTTTTTTGTTATAATAATCATCCCAATAAACATGCTCAGGTTTCTTTGGCATCACCTGCAAAAGCTGGGTGAAATATTGATAGTTGCTGTCTTTTAATAAAAAATAATTACTGAAGGCCCGGGGATCGCAATGCAGAAACATTCTTCCTTTTCCCCAGAAAAATACAATGCAGTTTGGCTGTGCTTTCTGATTGTATCCAATGATACGGCCATACGAAGCATTTATCTTTGAAAAATAATTTAAGAACGGAAAATAAAAATATTGATGAGAAGCAACGCTGGCAGTTGTGATATCATTAATAAGTTTTACAGACGCCTGCGTATAAACAGCCGGGGCCAGGTAAAACATCCAGTCAAAGTTTTCATGGCCGCAATAAAGTTTAGCAAGGAGAACCGTATCAATTTCGGAAGCCGCAATAAAAACAGTATTGCCTTTATAAACAAAGTCCAGTAAAGCCTCTGCATCCCTATCCTCAACATAAAATTTTTTACTTATAGAAACGTATAAAGAAGAAGAATCATTACTGAGCCAACTGGCAGTAGTAGCAAACGCATCGGTTTTTATACCAAGCCAGTTATCGGGAAAACTATTTACCAAAAGACTGTAAGCTGTATAACCGCCAAAAGGTTTGGTATCCTTATAGCTATACGTTTCCCGCAGGTCCGGAAGGTTATTTTTTTTGCTGCACCCATATTGCACAACCAGTAAGAAGCAAAGAATAATATAAAAAAAATACTTAGGCAATTGCGTTTATATTTTGTTTAAGAAAGCTGCAAATTTGGGTTCTATCCTGTCAAATATTTCTTTGCTGATGTTTACATTGCCATACCACACATATTCATAATTCATAACAATGGCCGCAAAATCATTTCTTTTATCAGCGCTGATTTCATATACATATTTACTGTTCGTTTTATCTGCAGCATATTCAATCAATGATTGCTCATTTAGCCGTTGTAAGGTTTTTAAGAACAAATACCTGGTGCCCAGCCGAAAATCCTGAAGCTTATACGCCTGGTGCAGCAAGGCATTATAATCCTGGGTTAAAAACAACTCTTCTTCACCAGCCTGCTCTGCTGTACTTTTTACACGGGTATTCTTTTTAAATATTCCATCGCTTAAAAACAGGTTATATAAAATAAACCCGATAAAAATAATAGCCAGTAACCACAGAAACACTTTTAAAAATGAGGCGTTAAATAACCTGTCAAAAAAAGAAGCGGCCTTCACAGCAGTTTTTTGATTGCTTTCCCCGGCAGATTTTTTTTGAAGATCTTTTAAAAGGCTGTCTAAATTTTTAGCATAGCCGAATTCTTTTTTATTCTTCAGGTAAGCTATTGTATCAGCGGCAATAGTTACCGAATGAAGATCCAGCAAGGTATCCCCTAAAATATAATTTTCCACTGTGCCTGTTGATTCGGCTTTCTCATTATCCAGCATTAATGAATCCTTAAAATCAAATTGCTTTTGCTGCGCTGTAAGGGTTGCTGCACTGCAAAAAAAACATAGTAATAATATGAAGCGCTTAATTAGTTTCATTATTCAGCCGGCTTACGATGCCATCTTTTTTAATGAAAAATCCCCGTTGGCTAAGCTTTACAGGCCATAAAACAAAATACCATATTATTA
>JBDUCK010000153.1:0-8054 GCA_040003485.1 Ferruginibacter sp.
AATTAAAAATATAACTGTTCCAGTCCGGGTGAAAGCCTTTGCGCATATCTGCATATTCATAAGTGTGCGTACCATCAAATTTATACAGGCCGTGGGCATCATTGGGAAAATGTGAGGGCACCCAATCCAGCACAACACCAATACCGTTTTGATGCAGCACTTCTACCATGTACATAAAATCTTCGGGTACACCATACCGTGAAGTGGCGGCAAAAAAACCGGTGCCCTGGTATCCCCAGCTGCCATCATAAGGGTGTTCCATCACCGGCATAAACTCCACATGGGTAAAACCCATTTCTTTTACGTAAGGCACCAGGCGCTCAGTAAGCTGGTGATAAGTATTGTATAGATTTTCGTTGTTTTTTTGCGGCCGCATCCAACTGCCAAGGTGCACTTCGTAAATGCTCCATGGCGCAGTTAAAGCATTAGCCAATTTACGGTTCTGCATCCATTCATCATCTGCCCAGGGTTTTTGCAAATGCCTTGTAATAGAAGCGGTGCCAGGCCTTAGTTCACAGTAAAATGCATAAGGGTCTGCTTTCTCTGTTTCAATGCCTTCAAAACCGGTGATATGATATTTGTAAAGAGACCCTTCTGGCAATCTTGGAATAAAACCTTCCCAAACCCCTGAGTTATCGAGGCGCACAAAAAGTGGGTGCAATTGTTTTTTCCAGCCATTAAAATCGCCGATCACTGTAACAGCAGTAGCATTGGGCGCCCACACCGCAAAATAAAACCCTTCGGTATCCAGTACATGAAGATAATGGCTGCCAAATTTTTCATAAGCATTGTACAATTTCCCTTCTTTAAAATGCACCAGGTCTTTCTCAGTAAAAAAGGAATAGTTCCAGACCAATTTTGTACTGTCAATGAAATGTTCATCTTCGTATGCCATACTAAACTATTTTTTACCGCCTGTAAAAAAATTGATTTAACGTAAATTTAGTAATAGTTAATTTGCGGCGTTAATTTATTATTTCAATTTTATTCTACCAACCGCACACTAACCCAAAACTAGCAACATGTACAAAAAGATCTGGCTTTTTTTATGTTTACTTTCCCTGGCACAAATTTCATTTTCCCAAAAGGCTGACGTTACCGGAATTATAAAAGATACCACTTCCAATATAAATTTAAAGAATGCTGTAGTATCATTACTAACAACTAAAGACACTATACTGGTTCGTTTTGCCCGGGCAAAAGAAGATGGCTCGTATGTCTTAAAAAATATAACGCCGGGAAAATATATATTAATGGTCACACATCCGCTCTTCGCAGATTTTGTAGATGATATTGAGGTAAAAAATACTGAACAAAAAATACCCGCTATAGCAGTAACACCCAAAAGTAAATTGCTTGAAGCAGTGATATTAAAAACCGGGAGCCCCATACGTATTAAAGGAGACACTACTGTTTACACCGCAGACAGTTTTAAAGTGAGCGCTAACGCAAATGTAGAAGAATTACTTAAAAAATTGCCAGGTATACAGGTAGATAAAAACGGGCAGATAAAAGCCATGGGTGAAACGGTAGAAAAAGTATTGGTAGATGGCGAAGAGTTTTTTGGCGATGACCCCGGTATGGCTATCAAAAATCTGCGTGCCGATGCTGTAAAAGAAGTACAGGTATTTGATAAAAAAAGCGACCAGGCAGAGTTTACCGGTATTGATGATGGCAAAACACAAAAAACAATAAACCTTAAATTAAAAGAAGATAAAAAGACCGGCTACTTTGGCAAAATAGATTTGGCCGGGGGATTGCAAAAGAGTTTGGATGATCGGTATAACAATAATATCCTCTTCAGCACTTTTAAGGGGAAGAGAAAACTCTCTGGATTTTTCTTAAACGGTAACACAGGCCAGGATGGCCTTAACTGGCAGGACAATGAAAAATACGGTGGGCAGGATGATAATTTCAGTATGAGTATGGATGATGATGGGGGCTTTATGTTTTATAGCCGGGGTGGCAGCACAGATGACGAACCATACGTAAACACAGAAAATGGGTTTATCAAAAATATAAATGCGGGCCTTCAATACAATAATAAATGGAATGATAAGCAAACACTAAACCTCTCCCCAAAATACAACAGCCAGGATTATAATAATACGAGTAAAACTTATATACAGCAATTCCTGGGGGGAGATTCTACCTTAAACACCAACGCAAATAAAAATACACACGTAAACCGAAATAACTTTAAACTGAGTGGCAGTTATGATATTAAAATCGATTCTGCAAATACCCTTAAGCTTACACTGAAGGCAAATTTTTATAATACCCAAAGTGAGGAGTTTCAAAATGCAGAAACAAAAAGAGAAACCGGAATTCCGGTAAACACATCAACCAGCCTGGTAAAAACAAATTCAGATAAGCAGGTGTTATATGGCAGCCTGCTTTATAAACATAAATTTAAAAAAGCAAGAAGAACATTATCTGTAAATGCAGACTGGAACCTGTTAAGCACCAGTGGCAATAATTATATTACCTCTCACAACGAAAGTTTTGATGTAACCAATCCTTTTGTGATAGATAAAAATCAACTGATAGATAATGAAAAGTCAACACAAAAAGTATCTGCAAAAATTATTTACACTGAGCCGCTAAGTAAAAAATATTCACTGGAACTGGCGCATGAAATTTCTTATAATTCCGGGAAAAATAACCAGGCAACATTTACTTACTCCCCAGCCACAAATAAGTATGATGCACAGGTAGATTCGTTGACAAATAATTTTGATCAGAAAATAATAATTAATAAACCTTCAGTGAAAATTAATTACAGTGATAAAAAAATTAAATACAATTTTGGCTCGGGGTTCGGGCTTACCCATTTTGATCTTTTAGATAAAACTTTTAATAAAAATTATACCCGGAACTACATTAATTTTTTTCCTTCTGCAGGTTTTAAGTATAGCTATAAAAGTAATCACAACTTCAGCTTCAATTACAATGGCTCTACCCAACAACCAACCATTAACCAGTTACAGCCATTGAGAAATAGTACAGATGAATTCAACCAGTATATCGGCAACCCCGATTTAAAACCATCTTTTTCAAATTCATTTCAGCTTAGTAACAATGGGTACGATTTTATAAAAGACAGGTGGACCTACCAGAGTTTGCGATTGAACCTTACCAGTAATTCAATTACCAATAACGTGGTTATAAATCCAAACTCCGGCAAAACAACTACCCAGCCTATAAATACTGATGGAAATGTATCTGCTAATTTTTATTCGGGCATCGGTTTTAAAATTAAAAAGATAGATACCCGCCTGCAGATAGGCCCTGGCTTTAATTATGCAAGGTTTGCCCAGGTTACCAATAATGTTTTAAATTATTCTAAAACTTTCACCCCCTCATTAGGTGTTTATGCATCAAAATCTAAAGAGAAAAAATATGATTTCAGTATAAATAATAATTTTTCTTACAACTATAATAAAAATTCTCAAACCACTACCAATAATAATTATTTTACCAACCAGGTTGGGATTGATGCTACTGTTTATATTCATAAAGTGTGGTCTATAGGGTCAGACTATCAATTTTTATCCCGCCAGAAAACAGCACTGGCCACCGGTAATTTAAACAATGCTTTGTGGAACGCAAAATTACAGCGCACGTTTAAAAGCAATGAATTTACCGCCTACTTTAAAGTGAGAGACATTTTAAATCAGAACATCGGGATAGACAGAAGTTATTATGGCAATACATTTACAGAAGTAAGTAACGACCGGTTGAAAAGATATTTTCTACTCGGCTTTGCGTGGGATTTTAAAAACAAAGCAGCGAAACCTAAATAAAGTATTAAGTATATAAAGTAAACAGAGCATTATGAAAACAATAATATTTTTTATAGCATTTATTTTTATCACTACCCTGCATTTAAATGCACAGCAGTTTATAAACAAGGCTACGGTAGAGTATGAAGTGAAAACCAATATTAAAAAAACGTTGGGCAACAGCTCCTGGGATGAGATGATGAGAGAAAGCATGCCACAGTTTAAAACAGGTTATTACAATTTTACTTTTGCCGGTGATAAAAGCGTTTATAAATTTGACCACTGGGATGAAAAAGCAAAGATGCCCGAATTTTTAAGAAGAAGTGATGAAGAAAATGTTTGGTATTTTGACCATGCAACGGGAAAATATAATATGCAGAAGAATGTGTATGGCTCTAATTTTAATGTAGAAGATTCTATAATTAATATTGAATGGAAACTGGAAAATGAGAACCGGGTAATTGCCGGATTTAATTGCCGGAAAGCTGTAGGTAAAATTATGGACAGCGTTTATGTATTTGCATTTTATACCGATGAGATCACAGTTTCCGGCGGGCCATGTTCTGTAAGCGGCTTGCCTGGCCTGATTTTGGGCTTAACCATTCCGAGAATGTACACTTCCTGGATAGCTACCAAAGTAATGGTAAACGGTGTAGACGAAAGCATCATTAAACCGGCGACAGCAAAAAAATATTTTACTACCCGATCCCTTAAAACCACTATTAAAGACCGGGTGAAGGAATGGATAAGCGAAGACGACCCTGATTCTAACAAATGGGCAGAGCAGCTTTTCTGGAATACAGCTTTGTAATCACCATTGTTTTTGTATTATCCAACTATTGTTTTATTACTTTTAAAATTGTGCTTTCGCTATTGATACTTACATTAATAAAATAGATACCGGCCGATAGATTTAATACCGGCAGGTTAAGATCATTATTACCCTGCGTAAGTGCCTTCTCCTTTTGTATAATAGTTTGGCCAAATATATTTTTAAGGGTTATTACTGCCGTATTATTTTGATTGGAAATAATTTTTACATTTAAACCGTCAGTTACCGGGTTAGGCCAAATGGTTATCAGCGGAATTTTTTTGTCTGCTATTTTTATTTTAATAATACCAGATACTTCGGCTGTATTATCTTTTTCTATACTTCTTAAACGATAATATAAAATTGCAGCATTTGATGATAATTGATCATCTGAAAATTCATAGTCACCTGTATTTGCATTTTTATCAATGCTGCTGATGCGGTTAAAATGAATACCATCATAGCTTTTCTCCAGCTCAAATTTCGCAATGTTTTCCTGGCTGCTAACCTGCCAGTGTAACTGCACTGTATTGTTACTACTAAGTAACCCATAAAAATAAACGAGCTGTATTGGTAACGGAGAACAGTTAGTAACAATAACCGTTGCTGAATCTCTTGCCGTACATGCTTTAAACCCGCCAATGCCACTTGCATAATTGGTGCCTGTCACCAAATATTTTGTAGTTACAACAGGCTTTACTTTTGTAGTGGCCGAATATTTATTGCTTAAAGTAATATCATCATCCCAGAGATAACTTTGCGCCGTGGCCGCAGTAAGCAATATTGAGTCGCCTAAACATAATGTTGGAGCTGCAGGAGTAATTACTAAATTAGGATAGTCGGCTACAGTAACATACCGGGTGGCTACTTTCGTGCTGGTATCTGTGCCATTTATAATTTGCAGGGAAACATCATATTGCCCGGCTGCACTATAACTTACCAGGCCAGGGTTTTGAGCCGTGGAAGAGGAAGGGCTTCCACCAGCAAAAGTCCATTTCCAGGTACTTGGTGAACCCGTAGAAAAATCACTGAAGTTATTGGCATCGCCACTGCACATTGAAGCGCCGGTTGAAGAAAAATCTGCAGCAAGAGAATCGCAGCTTCTTGCAGTAACATTAAAAAAAGCGTTTGCAGTGCAACCATTTGCATCAGTGCCGGTGACATTGTAAAATGTGGTGCCAGCGCTGGCTGAACCCGCTTTTACAGTAGGTCCCGTAGCAGTATTCAATCCGGTGGCAGGAGACCATGTATAAGTAGAAGCGCCATTCACATTAAGCGTCAAAGAGTCTGTTTTACAATAATAAACTTTATTGTCTGCTGGTGTTTTTGTAAGTACCGGGCTGGGGAAATATTTTACAAGAATAGCTTTTGTTCCTGTGCAGCCATTGGCATCGGTACCTGCTACTGTGTAAGTCGCATCAGCCGTAACACTGGCGGTAACGTTGTTTAAAAAAGTATTGCTCAGCCCTGTAGCTGGCGTCCAGTTATACGTAAGTGCACCAGTAGCATTTAAAAGAACACCGGCACCGCCGCAAGAAAATGGATTAGCTGGCGTAACGCTGATTGAAGGCAGGTTATTTACTTTTACATAGCTGGCAGTAGTTTTTGTATTTGTAGCTATGCCATCCGAAACGGTTAATGAAACGCTGTATAGACCAGCGGTATTATAAGTTATCACTCCCGGATTCTGACCTGTGAAAGTTGCAGGTGTACCGCCGGTAAAAGTCCAGTTCCAACTGGTAATAGCACCAGTTGATTGATCTGTAAAATTGGCTGTGCTTACTTTACAAATATTGGTATTGTCTGCAATAAAGTTTGCGGATAAAGTAGTTACTGTAGCATCTATTGCTGTGCCTGTTAAATAATATTTTCCTATACTGCCATATCCATCCTGGTTTACATTACTGCTACCACTCACGTAAATAAAATAATCGCCAGGTGCTAATAAAATATTAATCATCGATGCATTTAATAATGTTGCAGGATTATTTACCAGGATATTATTACCGGCCGCATCTTTTAAAATTAATAAAATGTCCAGGTTAGCTTTGTTATTTCCTATTCCATAATTCCATGGATTTGCATTAACAGTTACTAACGATTTATTGGTTACAGTAATTTTAAAAACATCAATATCAGCAGGGTTAGTGATAATACCGCTGTCAGAAAATGCACCGGCGCTAAAGGTAAGCATAGAGGCAGCCGTATTATCATTTCCATGGTCATCCGTTCGGAAAGCCACACCCCTATTGCCTGCAGATGTTATGATACCCAGGTCGCTTTGCGGATAGCTGCAAGAAAAATTAGAGGCAATATTGCTCCAGGTGGTTTGATTCTTATAATAGCCAACGCCCATTATGGGCGCCCAGCCTATTTCGCCGCTCCCGTAACCATTAAGGTATTCTCCCACTTTTGTGCAACTGCTGTTATAGTCAGAATGATGATTTAAGCCCAGGGTATGGCCAGCTTCATGCGAACTCGCTTCTGCCGTATACGCCCCATTGTAAGCCAGGCTTCCGACAAAGGCAAAGCACATATTATTAGAGGGGCTGCTAAAAGAATTTAAATACGCAACCACGCCGGCCGATGCAGGGTACCAGCTTTGTGTAGGAGTAATAATTACCCTTACTTTCTGCAATGGAGGAGCCGCATTAAATACCGTAGAATCTGTCGTGACATTTACATTAAATGGCCGGTAATCTTCTGCCACGATATTAAAAACCTGCTCTGTTTTAACAGCATCATATCCGGACGCAGCACAAACTATAGGGTTCCCACTGTTATAGATAGTATTCCAGGAACTTCCCGTAACAGTGTGTCCATCAAAATCAAGAAATACCACATAGCCAGAACCAGGTAAACTATTAAAGACAGGTACCTGGGAAAAAAGATTATTTGAAAAGAAAAAAATAGCTGTTAGTAAAATCAGTAAACGAAGTCTCATAGACAGAAATTTTATTTATAGAAAATCGCCGGGCAGGTGGAAAAATATTTTTATTCGATAATGATTTTGTCTTTATCTGTTTTTTCCACGGATATATTTCCCTGGTCATTCAGAAAGATCTTAAAAGCGGTAGCATTTTTTTTTGAAAAAATATCCCCGCTCACAGATAGCTTTCCTTTGTAAGTAAAAAGGGTTAGGGTTAGATAACTGTCTTCATAATCTATAAGCCTTCCGCCAACGGTATGTGTATTCTCATCGTTCCACTCATTCATGTTTACATACATCTTAAGTGATAACCCGGGAGATAATTTAAGATTATTGACCTGGTTTTTTTTACCGGCAACAAAATCTTTAACTGCATCTATTGACACAATATATTTCGTTGCTGTATCCGTAAATAAGTTTAGCTGTTTATCCTGGGAAAACCCTCTTGAAATTGTCAGCAACAGTAATAAAACAAGGAGTGGATATTTTATCATGGATTAAAAGTAAAAATATTTATGGCAATTTTTGT
>JBDUCK010000154.1:0-8009 GCA_040003485.1 Ferruginibacter sp.
AAATCAACGATCTCCATCACTTCTACCTTGGCTTCATCAAGCCCCGCTACATCACAAAAATTTATATTTACCCTGGTACCTTTATCAAATAAAGTAGCTTTTGATTTTCCTATATTGAAAATACCGCCCGGACCACCACCACCACCGGGCCCGCCCATTTTACGCATCATCATTACGAACAATAAGCCGATTAATAAAATGGGTAACAAAGTGCTTATTACCTGGCCAAACATTTCACCTTCATCATCCGGGGAATCAGCAATTTGCTGCGTAGCAGGGTTCTTTGTATAAAATTCGCCCATTTGTGTTGCAAAGGTTTTATCATCTATGATACTGAAATAAAGCTGTGGCGCATTTGCTTTCATTGCGGCATCATACTTTTTATCATCCTGTTTATCATTTAATGCAGCCCTATAAAAACCTGCTTTATTTTTCAGGCTATCTGCATATAAAAAAACACGTACAAGCTTTTTGTTGCGGATGGTTTTTATTTTTTCAACGTCGCCATTCTTTACCATTTCATAAAACTTCTGCTGATCAGTTTCTATACCGGCACCACCTGTTCTGCCAAAATAAGTGTATGTTATTATTGATAAGAATATAATACCGTATATCCAGTAGATATTAAACTTGTTTTTCTTTTGGGGGTCTTCACCGGTAGGCGGAACATTATCCGGCGAAATCTTTCTTTTATTTTGCTGATTCATATTTGGTAGTGCCATTGCTTAAATTTCAGGGTATTTTTTTTATAAATTATTATTGGTCTAAGTGTTCCAATGCAGGCGCATCACTCCACAATTCTTCCAGCCGGTAAAATTTTCGGGGTTCGGGAAGCATAACATGCACCACCACATTTACATAATCAATCAAAATCCATTGTTGAGCCTGTCTTCCTTCATGTTTGTATACATTTTCGCCACATTTTTCCTTTACGTCAAATTCTATGAAATCTGCAATTGCTTTTAACTGGGTATTGTTGCTCGCTTCACAGATGATAAAAAAATCTGATACGGCTTCGGGTATTTTACGAAGATCCAGGCTAATGATCTTTTCACCTTTTTTTTCGTGAATGGCATTAATAATTGTTTTGAAGATTTTACTGTTTCGGGTAAGCCTGGTAACGCTGTTCTTTTTTCTGCTCTCTAATGCGGTCAAATTGTTCAAACTAAATTCATTTTATAATTCATGCAAAACTGCTAAATGTGCAATGCTAAATATTGTAGCTTGCAACTAACCCTCAAAAGTAGTACTTCTTTTTTACCTGTTAAGATGATTATGGCCGAAAGCGGATTATTTAGCATTTTGGATAGCGTGGATAGTACCAACAACTATGCCATGGCAATTGTTCATGCAGGATTGGCGAAGCATGGCATGGCTTGGTTTGCACACGAGCAAACAGCGGGTAAAGGCCAGCGGGGTAATAAATGGGAAACCGGTAAAGGCCAAAACATTGCCCTAAGTATTATATTGATGCCGGCAGGTTTAAAAACTTCCCAACAATTTGAAATTTCAGTTGCAGTTTCATTAGGCTGCTTTGACTTTTTTAATGACTTAGCCGGGGGGCGGGTTTTTATAAAATGGCCCAATGATATTTATTGGTGTGACAGAAAGGCAGGGGGCATTTTAATTGAAAATGTTTTGCAGGGAAATAAATGGAAATATGCTGTTGCAGGCATTGGTATAAACATTAACCAAACTGCATTTGATAAGGAAATGAAAAACCCGGTTTCATTAAAAGAGATAACGGGTAAAAAATATAACAGCTTGGATTTGGCTGAAGAGCTGTATAAAAAAATACTGTTCCGGGTAGATCAATTACACAAAAAACCATTCAGTAATTTACTTTCAGAGTATAATAATTTTTTATATAAATTAAATTCTTACACCAGGCTTAAAAAATCATCCATCGTTTTTGACACATTAATAAAAGGTGTGAACGAACAGGGAAAATTATTAACAACGGATGTTATTGACAATGAATTTGGGTTTGGCGAAGTAGAATGGATAATGTAGTAAAAGAAAGAGCCCCGTTTTAAACGGGGCTCTTAGAATATTTTTAATATTTTACTTGTACAGGTAATTTAAACCAACAATATCATTTGAATTAAATGTACGGTTGCCTCCGTTTGAGCAAGCCAGCATCCATGAACCTGCAGCATTCGTTGCCGTAGATGGTGTACCTGGAATTAAGATAGCACCCACATTAGAAGCGCCTTCATTAGAAACTGCACCACCGCAGCTAATCGCCCTGTTATAATAATCTGTATGGCGCATGCCAATACAATGGCCAATCTCGTGCTGAATAACACTGCCTACATAATTCACATCAGGATTAGAACCATAAGCTTGAGAATTTGTATTCATTTTTACTGTACTGTAAGGATTTCCTGAACTTGTAGGAAATCCGGAAGAACCTAAAGTAATGTACCCACCGCTTGGCCCCTGGTTAAAACCTTTGATATTAATATTTGCAGTGCCGGAAGTAATGCGTTGAAAAGTCATCTTAAGGCCAAGAGCATTATAACGGCTGATGGCAAGATCTGTTCCGGATATAAAAGCAGTGCCAAGGCCGGTAACTTTTACTTTAATTACTCTTGGTAAATTTGTTACAAGGTTGGTGGTTCGGTACTGCTCATTTTCTGCAATACGCAAAAGTGTTTGGCTTGGGGTACTGTTAAGCAGTTCGTCTGTTAATTCAATATCCCCTTCTACCAAATAACCGGCATCTGTTTTTTGAACATTGCTGGTTCCAAAACCAAGCGCCGAAATTTTAGCTTTAGTTTCCGAAGAGATACCATCGCTTTGTAAGGTATCAACTGAAGTTTTTTTACAGGAGTAGAGAGAGGCTGCAATTAAAGAAAATAAAATAATTTTTTTCATACAACGTTTTTTTTGTTTTGATAAGAAAGAAAATTAACAAGTAAAAATTATGAAAAAATTATGATTTAAGATATTTTTTTTCTAACAGTATTTTTACTTAGCAAATTACCGGACAATTAATTTAAGCGTTTTACCATTTTTTGCCCCTTCATCAATAATTGTAATTATATAAATACCTGCAGAAAAATTTGCAGAAAATTTTAATTCATTACTTAAGGTCCTTTTTAAAAAAATCAACCTCCCAGAAGCATCAGTGATTTTTATAATTTGATTTTGAAGGCTTTTAAACTGAAGTGTAACCTGGCTGTATTGCCTTACTGGATTAGGATATAAAACAATTTCATCATCTTTATAATAAAACACATTTACCAGGTAACTATAAATAATTCTTCCATCAAGCAGGTAAATAGCCGTACGGTAAATGTTTAACCCTTTTTGCAACTGGGTATCGGTAGTAGTGTAACCCAAACCAGTTATGCTTGCTGTTTCTTGTAGCGTTATAAAATTTCCGGCAATTAATTTTTCAAAAATTATTTTTTTAACCTGATATGTTGTGCCGAGATTTAATTGGATAAATGCATTCTTATCATTTACCAGGTCGGCCACTAAAGTGCTGACATAGCAATCTACAGCCTGGGTGGTATAATTGGTAGTATAGCTTTTTACTCCTATCCTGTTTTTAATAATGGGTGCTACAGCAAACTGCAAATAGGTCAAATTATTTTTATTAAAAACGAATTGTGTATCCGTCAACTGCGTAATGGGCTGCAGGTATTTGTTTCCTAAACCATAGAGTTGATAGGTGTTTACGCCTTTACTTTTATTCCAATATAACAGTACAGAATCTGCACAATTAAACCCTACATTAAAATCAGGTTTAGCGCTGATGGAAAATGTGTCGCTGACAAAGCTACGGTTACCAATAGTCATTCTCAATAATGCTAAAGCATTTGTATCCGGCGCAGTCCAGCTGAAATAATTGGTAGATAAATTTATACTATTATTGATCAACTTCCAGGTAATGCCATCATCTATACTATAATCAAGAGTGCCAACTGCACCGCCGAAAGTAGCCCCCCATCGGAGAAGGTTAGACGCAGCCGGAAAAATATTATCTGCCGCCACCGGGAAATGCCATAAAAAATTATTAGCAGTATCATACTGGTAAGCAATAGCAAAAGATTGAGCGGAGTTATTTACCAGGAAACCCTTTATTGTAATGGTGTAATTGCCCGGTATAGGATTATCAATGCCTACCAGTTCTGTATTATTAAGGCTATCTCTTTTTCTTACAGGTAATAATGTTAAGGAATCTTTGTTGGCGGCACTATTTAATACCCAGGGCAACCAAACCTGGCCGGAGGAAACAACTTTTACTTCTATATCCAGGTCGTTTTGCAATGCTTTAAAGGCGTTTGCAGTTGCAGGGATATCATTCCAAACCAATGTAAATTTTATTTTGCTAAGGTTTGGTGGAATATTTATAGAAAAAGTTTGCGTTCCATTATTGGAAACGCTTCCGGTAAAATATTTCTGCGTATTTAAATTTGCTGCTGCCTGGTATGCATTTAAACTTCCAAAGCCCGACATAAAATCAATCCCTGTTGCTGCCACATCATCACAACTGTTTATTAATACAGCTTTTATAAGAGAAGATGGAGGAAGGTTGCCGCCGTTATTGTTTTTATATGCCTGCTGCAAAACAATCGCAGTGCCGGATACAAGTGCTGCTGCGCCGGAACTCCCATCCTGGCCATAGGCCACCATCTCTGGTTTTATTCTTCCATCATAAGCAGGGCCTTTAGAACTTTGAGCAGCTACATTATAAAAAGAATCTATAGCACCCACGGTGATAATATTTTTTGCCATTTTAAAACTACCGGTAAGATTTGCCACGCCGCTGATGCCGTTATAATTACCCGTTGTTGGCGCAACTGTCCCGGAATTACCGGCAGAAAATACAAACAATAATTTGTCGTTAGCTAATGCGCTTGCATCAAATGCTGCGGCATCAGCCCCATAAAAATTTTCTACCCCAACCCCATAAGAATGATTTTGAACACTGATGTTAAACTGCTGATAATTGGCATCAGCATCGGGTAATAAATTACTAAAGTTGGAGGAGGTGATCCCAGCTCCCCAGGCGGCCCCCCGGCCAAGATACCAGCTATTGCCAGCACCTGCTGCCATTGTTGCCATGATGGTCGCATGTGGATCAATGCCTGTGGCGGCTAAAGGATTGGTAATATATCTTCCTGCAAAATCTATATCTGCCGTGTCTGGTTTATTTTCTTTTATTGAAATAACTAAACCATCACCGTTTAGGGCAGGCATTTTACTGTGTAACAAACTAATGCTGTTGGCACCCAGGTCAAGGCTATTTATTTGTAATTCTGCTTTGGGCAAAATGTTGTATTCACCAATATAATTAATATCGGCAGATGCTAATAACTGGTTAAAGAGGATTGCATTATTTATGTTTAGCAGGTAAGTATTCTTTGCAGTTGTATTTTTAAAAGATATTTTATTTTGGGCGGCCCATGTTTCAAAAAGGCCGTTTTGATAAACGGCTACCAGGGCAGAGAAAGGATAAATAATTTTATTAGTAGCAACATTGCTGAATAGTGTTTGCGAGAGTTTCCAGTTACTATTAGCAGGTTGTAACCACGTAATGGTTTCAAGTGCAATACTTTTATCATTAATAGAAATGATAAACATAGAATCATTCAATTGCCGCTCAATATTAATATTTTTATTTTTTAAAATAAATGCTGCTGTTGCCTGGCAAATAAAATATTTATTTGCAGAAAAATTTATTTCTTTGGCATTGGTGCCAGTGCTGATAAAATTTTTATATTGAAAAGATAGATCCTTCTTATTTTGTGCTAACAAGAATGGAGAGGATAATAAGCAGAGTAAAAAAGTAAAAAATACTTTACCATTTATTTTTTGCAACATAGAAAATTGGAATTAAAGGCAATCATTTGTTTTCGGCTTCTCTTGCTTCTATTTCATACTTGTTATAGTAATAGCCGTGTCGTATACTTTGATAAAGATATTTTATTAAAAACATAAAAAAGCCAAACCGCCTGAATTGTTCTATATGGCAAAGCTCATGCTTTAGCCAGCTTCTGTCTTGTAAAAAATCTTTTGCAGAAGTATTATGCAGGTGAATAGTTCTACCCAATACCATGGCTACTTTCCCGGTTTTTAACTTACGGGCTGCTATGGCTGCCAGCCACGAGTTTTCACGTATTTTATAATTTATAGTAGCCAAAGGTCATTATTTTCTGATGAGTTCCCACGCTGCGATGATTTCCTGCGCATGCTGCTTACTCTTTGGCCTTAAAAATATTTTTTTTATAATTCCCTTTTCGTCAATTAAAAAAGTAGTGCGGCGCAGGCCCATATATTCGTGGCCAAACAGTTTCTTTTCTCCCCATACATCATATTTATCTATAATGGTGTGTGCAGGGTCTGCAATAAGTGTAAAGGGCAGTTCAAATTTCTCTTCAAATTTTTTATGCTTTTTTATTTCATCGGGACTGATACCGATTATTTCTATTTTATTTTTTTTAATCAACCCGAAGTTATCTCTCAGGTTACAGGCCTGGTCCGTACAGGTTGGGGTCATATCTTCCGGGTAAAAATAAATAGCCAATTTTTTGCCTTTGTAATCTGCTAAAGAAATTGTTTTTCCATTTTGATCCTGCCCTTTAAATGCCGGGGCTTTACTGCCTTCTTTTAAACTACTCATGATTTTTATCTTGTAAAATGATAAATTTTTTCTGTGATGTTACCTACCTGGTCTTCTGCAGTAATTTTTAATTCATGAGCACCGGGCGGGCAATGCTCATCAAAAATATAAATAAAATCGCGGCCTTTATCATTACTAAAACGAAGCCAATTACCATCTAACAAGGCTGTAAAACTTTTTATCTCTTCTGTATTATCTTTTACTGAAAATAAAATTCTTTTAATACCCGCCGCATTTATACCATCTCTGAACCCAACAGGCGTAATGGTTGGCGCAATATTGTCTACCATCAATTGAAAATTGCCGAACTCCCGGAAGCTGGCTTTATACCATCCATTTTCACAAATTGCTTTGGCATAATCTTCTTTACTTCCATAAGATCTTTTCATTACAATCTTCCCCGTATCAGCCACTGCAAAATTGTCTTTTATTTTTATAGCAAAATAGGTGTACAGCGGTACCGAGGGGTTGTGCAATTGATAGATAATTTTGCCGACTGCAGACAGTAATTCTTTGTAAATAAAAGTAAACGAATCGTATAAACAGTTTTCGGGTAAATAAAAGCTGATACTATTATTTTCAAAAACATTTATAAAGCCCGGGTGAAATTTTTGTGGAGCATTTATTTCGCCATTTGTTTTTGCTGCTAACAACTGTTTGGCAACGGTAAAATTTACGGTAGATGTATTATTATTTGCATCAGACACCAATATTTTTATAGTATGCGTCTCTTCATTTTCTAAAGTTATTATTCCATCACCTCCATTTGATTTGTATATGCCGTCAATATAACCGGGCAATCTTGATAGATGCTGAAGAAATGGGCCACCACTGCTTCTTGTCTTATAATCAATATGGGCATTCAGGTAGCGGGTTTCATCATAACTGATACTGTCCATCTGAAAACCACATACCGCTTTTTCATCTTCAAAAAGAGTAGCTTCATAAATGCCGTTGTGATTGGTTGAGCCGGTGTAGCGGTCCCAGGTGGTAATGGCAAAACTTACTTTATCTGTTGTAATATTAATTTTTCCACCCACGGGTGTGAATACTCCGTTTACTTTTTTTAGTATATAAATTTTCGGCGTTTGTTCGTAGGTACTTATTGTTCTGTCGTACACGGCTAAACGTAATACGTCCGGAGCAATATGATCTGTTATAGGCATATCAAATAATAGGGGATTTAAAACTTTATCTGTCTTGGTATCCCTTATTTCAAAATGGGTATGCGGCCCCTGGGAGCCGCCGGTACTTCCGCTATAGGCGATAAAATCACCTTTGTTTACTTTAAACAGGTCAACCGGAATATCCAGGAAAACATTCCATTTCTGCAGTTTGTATTGTTGCTCTGTTATATATTTTTCCAGGCCAG
>JBDUCK010000155.1:0-7958 GCA_040003485.1 Ferruginibacter sp.
GATAAAAATGATTTTATCCGGTACAAGGCCAAATGATTTTAATGCAGGGGGAAAAATGGTATATGCTGCCCCAATCCAAATAACTGCGCTACCTTTTTGCATTAATGGGGTAAGTATGCTTGCTATAAAACCGGTTGTTACCGCTACGTCTTCCAGGCCTGCAGCAATAAATTCATGCACTGCTCCAACAGGAAATGTATTGTTGGGAAAAGCATTTTTCAAAGGGCCAATCGTTTTATCAAGGGCAGTATTATTCAACGCAGGTTTAATTCCCTGCAAGGGTAAAATCTCCCTTTGAAACCTTGCAATAATATCTGCTTTTGATGCGATCATTGATAGCGATTGATACTTAATCTTTAGCAATATTACTAAATAATTTAGCATTAATACCAATTTCCTATACCCTATTTCATAATCACATCATAAGGATTGTTAGCAATAGAATTAGTTTATAACAGATTTTTCAGCTTTCAACAGGTCCATTTCCTCTATAATCAACCGCTTCACTTCCATCTCCTCCAGGTAGTAATTATCCAACACTTGCTGCTGGATTAAGAATAAAAACAAAGTTGATTAGGATGGAAAGAATATTTTTAAACACATGTACTTGTCAAAAAGGTAGAAAAAGTACGTTTAATGCTATGTTTTATTTTATTAAAAATTCAAGGTCATTTTCTTTTTCTATTAAATGCTGAAGTAAGACCACCTGGTTACCTGCCCTCAGCAGATTATGATCTTCATACTTTGCACCATAATAAATATCATTGTTTAAATGGTCTGTAAGGAAACGAATGGCCTGCATATAAATCATAAATTTGCCGGCATAAATAAAATGGCTCTTTTCTTCTGCAGATAATTCATTTTTCATTTCATTCATATAACCGTCCCAGATGGCTTTAAAATAATCTTCTCTTATTTTTATTTTAGTAAAATCTTTTTCTTCTTCATTTACCGGGGATAGGTAAGTTCTTATCATATCACCTACATCGCTGATAAAGTAGCCAGGCATAACCGTATCAAGGTCAATCACACACAATCCTTTATCTTCTTCATCAAATAATACATTGCTGATTTTAGTGTCGTGATGGGTTACCCGCAATTTAAAAGAAGGATTATGCAGAATGCTTTCATAAGTGTCAACAATATTTTTATTTGCTTTTATAAAACTGATCAGTTCTTTTGATTGGATTAAACGTTCCTTATTACCATTTTCTAAAACGGCTGTAAATTGCTGATAACGCAGGGTAAGATTATGAAAATCGGGTAAAGTAATCTGGAGTTTTTCAGCCGGGAAACCGGACAATAATTTTGTGAATTCACCAAACATTTTTGCCGCTTCATAAGCTTGTTGAGGTTTTTCTACTGCATTAATAGTGTGGGACTTTTTTACGTAAGGAAAAAGGCGAAAGTAACCTTTGCCTTCAATATAATTCATTTCTTTATTTCCCTTTGTTTTTAGAGGCGCTATAAACAAATAAGCAGGATTAGTTTTCAATAAATAATCAGCAATCATTCTTACATTAAATGCGATATCACCCGGGTTCTTAAAAATATGGTGATTAATTTTTTGTAAAATAAAATTTTTGTAAGCGTTTTTTATTAACCAGGTTTGGTTTATTAAGCCATTAACAATAGGCTCAAACTCCATTTGCTCCTGTATTAAATTATAGTCAGAAAGAACTTCTTGTATCATGGAAACAAATTCAGAAGGTGATAGTTGATAACAAACTTAGGGTACTGAAATTTATCCGCAAAGCGCAAACGATTGTTTCATTTGCTCGTTTTTCCTGACGATCTCTTTGTGAAAAATTATAGAGCATTCTTTTTTAAAATATTATTTTTTATGAACTACCAATTGCCCTTCAATAAGAATATTCTGATAAATGGGTTCTTTTGCTTCAGGATTTTTTTTGGCTGCAATTAATTCAAACAATATTTCGGTAGCTTTTTTTGCCTGTTCATGGGGATATTGTTCTACCGAAGCTAATGGCGGAAACTCAAGGTAATTGGTGATGGGTAGATTGGCATAACTGACAAAACAAATGTCCCTGTTTATTTTAAGTTTTACTTTTCTTGCGTACTGAATTGCATCTAAGGCTACATAATCGTTAATGGTTAAAATAGCAGTTGGGGGTTTATGTAATGCAAGGAGTGTTTCCATTGCCTCCCAGGTGCGTTCCTGGGTAAGGTCTGTAGTTACGATCAGTGATAGATCTATTTTTATTTTTTTCTTTTGCAAAACATCCATGTAGGTGTTGGTTCTTTCTTTGCACGACTTCATTTCTGCCGGCCCGTTAATTACCCCGATTCTTCTATGACCGTTCTTAATCAGAAATTCTATTGCCTGCCTGGTACCTGTATTAATATTTGAGGAAACTTTATGAACCGTAGAGAGGTCCGGCACCCGGTCGAAAAATACCACAGGTATATTATAATTTTCCAGGCTGGTAAGGTGTTGGTAATTGTTGGTATGTTTCGAAATAGATATAATCAAACCATCTACCCGGTGATTCTTCATAGCAATAACAATCTGTTTTTCCTGGTCTATATCATCATGCGATTGCCCGATCAGTACACTGCATTTATTGATCTTTGCTACATCTTCAATACCGTTAATTGCCTGTGAAAAAAACTCTTCTTTCAGGTTGGGTAAAATAACACCAATGGTATGCGTTTTTTGCTGCTTAAAAAAAAGAGCTGTCTGGTTTGGTTCATAATTTAATTCTTTAGCCAATTGCTGCACCTGGGTAGTGGTACGTAATCCTATACTGGGATGATTATTCAATGCCCTTGATACGGTAGATACAGAAAACTTCAAGCGCTTTGCAATTTCCTTAAGTGTAGTTATTTTATTTTCCATAAAAAGCAGTGAGTACACAAATTACGAAAATGCTTACAAATAAAAGGGAAATGGTTGTATGGAACGGTGGGTAAAAATGTTTTTTGCTGTATGCAATTGCAGTTTAAAATTTACCCGTGAAAGTAAGCCATTGCATCCTGTTTAAAAGTGGCAGGTTTAAAATAAAATGGGTATAGAAATATCAGTAGTATATAAGTTGGAAAGGCTGTACCGGGCCTGTAATTAAAAATGTTTAAAAATAGCACAACCGATTGCATAGGTCTTGCAACCGATTGCACAACCAAAACTTTTTCTGCACCTCCACCCCCCTGCATCATTTACAAATAAATTATACCAATTTAGTATTGAAATATAGTTAACGTTAAAATAATATTGTTAAAAAAACAGCCGGTATAGCTGGCAATGTTTCCCGATAAATTATTTGGTAAGTCATCATATTTCAATTGGACATTTAATCAGCTCCTGCGTATGATAATTTCTTTAAACCAAAAAAACAGCGAATGAAAAAAATAACATTAATTCAGTACAGTTCGGGAATTATTGCTTTCCTTCTTTTATCATTATCTGGTTTTTCCCAATCAAGAAAAATAACCGGTACTGTACTTGAAGGCAAAAACAATACTCCATTGGAAGGGGCAACAGTTACTGTAAAAAGCAGCAACAAAAATGCCGTTACAAATGCCGACGGTAAATTTGAAATTACTACTCCTGATGGAAAAGCGGTACTTAATATTTCTTATGTAGGATACCAGTTGCAGACAATACCTGTAGGAGCAAAAGAATCATCAGTTGCAGTAACTTTAAATGAAACGGCAGTGAGTCAACTGAGCGATGTAATAGTTGTTGGTTATGGTACACAAAAGAAAACCGATCTTACCGGTGCTATAAGTTCTATAAAAGCTGATCATCTTAACCTGGGAGGCACCACAGCAAATATTGGCCAGGCCATCCAGGGCAGGGCTTCGGGTGTGGTAGTACAGCAAACAAGTTTTGCTCCGGGTGCAGGCCTGGCTATCACTATACGTGGTGGAAATTCTTTTAGCGGCAGTAATGCGCCGCTTTATGTAATAGATGGATTCATTACATCCAGCATTAACCAGATAAATCCAAATGATATCGCAAGCATCGACATTTTGAAAGATGCATCTGCCACCGCAATATATGGTGCAAGGGGATCCAATGGAGTTGTATTGATCACTACAAGAAAAGGAACTTCAGGTAAATTACTGATTGAAGCAAATATTTCTCATGGCACCCAAAAATTGACATACAACCCCGATTTTATAACTGGCCAGCAATATGTAGATATTAAAAATGCAATTGCTGCAGAGAATTCAACTACCCAACCTTTCCCGGTAAGTTTTACACCTGCAAATACCAGTTGGTGGAATGCTGCTACCAGGAGTGCATCAGTAGATAACCAGGGTATTAACCTCAGCAGTAATTACCAAGGATCAAAAATATTTGTATCGGTAAATCATATAAAACAAACCGGCGTTTTGCAAGCCACAGGCTTTGAGCGTTTCTCTGCAAGAATAGGAGCAGAGAGAAGTGTGAGTGAGAAAATAAAAATCGGTGGTAATTTTTATGCTGCTAATAGTACTTACGACCTGCAACCTTATACAGGTGATATTACTGCCCCACTTTTTTCATTGCTGGTGGCACCGCCTGCTTATCCAATTTACAATGCTAATGGTAAATACTATAATATTATATCAACAGATGTAAAAGGAAATCCATTTGCTTCTTTAATTGAGCCTACAGACCGTTCCATTAACCGTACTGCCAACGCAAATATGTATTTTGAATATCAGATTATTAAAAATCTTACTTATCATATTGATGCCGGTATAGAATATTCAAATACAGATGAAGGCAAATATACGCCCCGTACAATAAGTGTAGGCGCAGTAAATGGTGGCATTGCATCTGAGTCTATTACTACTTTTACACGTTGGTTAGTGCAGCAATATGTTACTTATAAATATGCATTTAAGCAACATAGTTTTAATATTCTTGCAGGTACTTCTAATCAGAAGGATCAGTCATCTGGCTTAGCAGCAAATGCAAGTGGTTTTGTAAATGATAATTTAACATATTACAATCTGGGTTCTGGTTCTACACTGGCGCCCCCTTCAAATTATAAGCTTCCACCATATTTATTAACCTCCTATTTTGGCAGGTTAAACTATTCTTTCAACAATGAAATCCTTTTAACCTTTAATGGTCGTAGAGATCAATCTTCTTTATTTGGCCCGGGTAAAAGATCTGACAATTTCTTTTCCGGGGCATTGGCCTGGAAGCTTACTGACCGGGATTTTATTAAAAACATAAATACATTTTCAAATCTTAAATTCAGGATAGGATATGGTACTGCAGGTAATGACAGGATCTCAACAACAAATTCAATACCACCCTACATTGCAGCTTTAAGAACTTACAGCACAGTTTTATCGCCGGGTGGTGCATTGCAGATTGGTTTTGAGCCAAGCTCTTTACCAAACAATGGCCTGAGATGGGAAAAAACCGGTCAATGGAATATCGGTTTGGATATGGGCTTTGCAAAAAACAGAATTAATGCAACACTGGATTTTTACCGTAAAAAAACAGCAACCAATTCTTTGTTGTTCAATATACCTGTCGGGCAATGGTGGGGCTTATCTACCCAGTCTATCAATGCAGGTTCCATTATCAACCAGGGTGTTGAACTTTCCATCAGTTCAGACAATGTCAGATCAAAAGATTTTACCTGGACTACCATTTTTAATATCTCTTACAACAAACAAAAAGTGGCTTCGTTTGCACCAGACATCACACTAATCTCTGCAAATACTGCAAACCCTTCGGGTACCGTTTCCGGCCAGGAATTTACAAGAGCAGTAATAGGTAAAGAGTTAGGAGTGCTTTATGGGTATCAATATCTTGGTGTAATAAAAACAGGAGAGAAGTATGCACCTCAGCCAAATTCTAAACCCGGTGATCCTAAATATGGAGATTTAAATGGTGATGGAAAAATTACTCCTGATGATCGTACATTCTTAGGAAACACTACTCCTCATTATACTTTAGGTTTAAGTAACCAGTTTGAATACAAAGGGTTCGGCCTGAATATTTTTCTGCAAAGCTCATTTGGTTATAAATTGTATAATATGAACAGGTTGGTGCTTGAGTCATCTACCGGTACCGATTACCTGAAAAGATTTGTAGCTAATACAAATGAAAATACAGATGTTCCAAGAGATGGGTATTATAAAAGCACTTACGGCAGTTATGTAAATTCCCGGTTTGTAGAAGATGCATCTTATTTAAGACTTAAAATGGTTTCACTTTCTTATAACGTGCCTATAAACCGAATAAAACAATTAAGTTTTGTAGAAGGTTTACAGGTGTATATTAATGCACAGAACCTTGCAACTATCACAAAATATACTGGTACAGATCCTGAGGTAAATGTACACTCAAGTAATACTGGTGGTGGGTTGGATTTTGGTGTTTTCCCGGCCTTCAGAACTTTTGAGTTTGGAGCCAAAATAAGTATTCGTTAATTAATAAGAAGACAACTATAAATATGTTTATCATGAAAAAAAATATCATTTTAATAATTATTATATCGTGGGCAATCGCCGGTTGTAATAAATCTCTGGATACTACCATTTACAGTAACCTTACTACTGCCAATGCTTTTAAAACAAAAGCGGATGCTATTGCTGCAGTAAATGCTGTGTATGCAAGATTAAAAGGGCCTGCAGTGGGAGATAATTTTGATTACTGGACAGTACGTCATCTTGCATTGACTGATCTTCCTACTGATGTTGGGCATTGCCAATACGGTGGAGATCCCGGCCAGCTTTCTGATGGACAATGGAATGCTTCTAACGGACTACTTGCAGAAGACTGGAGGCAGATATACAAATTGGTTGCCAATGCCAATAATTCAATTCTTAATATTTCAAATATGCCGGCTACGGCTATTACAGATGTAGAGAAAAAACAATTTTTATCTGAAGTAAAATTTTTAAGGGCGTTAGCTTACAGTGACCTGATTGAACTTTGGGGACCTGTTGTGTTGATTACAGAAACCGATGTAGCGAATGCAGATAATGCAGCATACCTCAGTAAACCAGAGCCTGCTTCAATTGCAAAGATTGATAGTTTATTAATTGGTGATTTGCAGAATGCGGCGAATGTGCTTCCACTTAACTATGTGAACAGTCCATTTTATAACAGCAATGATGTAGGCAGAGCTACTAAAGGTGCTGCACTTACCTTATTGGCAAAATTATACCTGCGTGAAAAGAACTGGCAGAAAGTTGCGGATGCTACTAAAGAGGTAATGGACCTGAATGTGTACGACCTGTACCCAAGCTATGCAGGTTTATTTTTAGAAGGTAATAAATGGTGCCAGGAAAATATTTTTTCAGTTTTATCTGACGAAAATGTAAATGGTACAGAATTGCTCAATCACTTTGGTCCGCAATTTCACCCGACGCTCACCGATCGTTGGGACTATTATGCAGTACCATGGGATTTTTATCATACCTACTCTGACCAGGATGACAGGAAGAAAATGTTCTTTACAACTTTTAAAGGAAGCGATGGTTTGATATATTTGGAACCGCCAACACCCGGTGCTATAGCTCCGGCAGGATATAGTTATTTGCCGGATGTTGCCACCCGTAAATATGCAGATTCACTGAGAGCAAATGATACTTATTATGATGGGCATAGTGTAGATATTTTACGCTACGCAGATGTATTACTTAGCCGTGCAGAAGCCTTAAATGAAATTACACCGGTAAGTTCTGAAGCGATAACCCTCATCAACCTGGTAAAAGGTCGTTCTCATGCTCCAACATTAAATGCTGCAGATTATACTCAGTCCACTTTAAGAGATGCTCTTTTACAAGAGCGTGGATGGGAGTTATATTATGAAGGAAAACGTCGTGCAGATCTTATCCGTATGGACAAATATGATGTAATTGAAAATGCTCACCTGGTAAGAATTGGATTGCCGGCCAGCATTATGATGCCAAAAAATAAATATTTTCCTTATCCGCAAAACCAGGTAAACATTAATCCAAATTTAGATAACACAGGC
>JBDUCK010000156.1:0-7945 GCA_040003485.1 Ferruginibacter sp.
TACCCAAAAGTATTATCGTCAATACTTGTTAATGTAGCACCCCCTGCAATGTCTAAAATGGTTATGTAAGCATCAACACCAGGCGTTACTGATGGAAATTTATAAGTTGCATTAATTTGGCCGTCTATTCCGGAAACTAATTGTGAATTAGCATACACCATCGCCGGGGCGATTAACTGTGCTTTTGCAACATTAATTTTAAAGGAGAAAAAAATGGTTACAGCAAATAATACTGTACACTTAAGTGTAAAATTTTTTTTCATTTCTTTGTGGTTTGAGGTTTCAGAATCGGTTCTGATAGGAATTTGACGTAGGGCGTACACCCGGACTAATCTTGGACGACTCTGCAGAGGAAGCTGGAGTTAGTTTTGAAAAAAGAATAACCGAGGTAAATCGTCATTCATTATTCATGCACAAACATAGTATCTAATTTTTAAAAATGCAAGCTTTATCATTAGTAATTTTACTGATATTTAAGCATTATTACTTTAATTTTCCTAAAATTAATTTTCATGCATAAGTTAAAAAGACGCTCCGTATTTGTTCATTTTATGCTGAACTTAAAGAAAGCTACTTTGTACAAAAATAAAAAGTAGCTTTCTGATTGAGCTTTAAGAAAATGCTATTTTAATTCTTTATAATTTTCTGCTTGTCTATTATAATTCCATTGACACTTACCTGGGCGATATACATCCCAAAACCTAATGTGTTAAGGCCATTAATTTGGAGGTTATTAATACCCTTACTTATTTTGGCTTGATTTGAAACCACTACCTGCCCTGTCATATTTATTATTCTAATTTCTGCGGTTCCATTATCGTTAGATACAAAACGTACTAATAATTTTTCAGTAAATGGATTAGGTGATATTTGCATATCAACTTTTCCTTGATCTTTAGAATACATTGACACCGCTACTATTACACTATAGGTAGTCTTACCATCCCTATCAATTTGTCTTAATCGGTAGTAGGCAGCTCTTTTACCTGCTAACTCAGCACTGTTATCTTTAAATTGATATATTTTATCAGTTCCCCCATTTGTAAGTCCATCCAAAACTATTCCTATGGTTTTAAAATTAATCATATCAAAAGACCTTTCGACCTCAAAATGATTAGTATTTTGTTCAAAGCTGGTTATCCATTTAAGATTAACGGATTTATTATCAATGACCACAGCATCAAACGAAGAATATTTTACAGGTAACAAACTCATATAAGGAATAACAATATTTTGAAAATAACCACATGTATACCTGTCTTGAACAGTAAAATTATTGTTGGTTACGTTACCTATTCTAAGTTCCTGAACCTTATCTTTATTCCTAAATCTAAAGTTAATATTAGTTGCATAAGCGGTTGTATCCAGATTTGTATAATTTAATACTGGCCCGATAGCTTTTAGCAAACCATCTTGTTCTCCCTGGTGATTTTCATCCTCGTCTCCATTCTCCTTGTTCTCATTATCAATAATTAGAGAGGTTATATTAGATACTGAATAACTATCAAATTTTCTGGTTGCTACAAATTCACGAACACCTACATTATCGCCATCTATATCTATAAAAGAAAGTACAAAGCAATTATATTTATGCTTCATACCATCCGCAGAATCCCTAAATTGAATGCTGAAATTTACGTAGGATTCGCTTGCACCCTGGGTTGTTGGAGTTTTAACTACTGGTTGCCAAGCTGCATCATAACCCAAAATATTATTGTCTATACTGGTTAAGGTGGCGCCGCCAACCAAATCCTCAACAGTTATAAATGCATCTACTCCAGGAGTAACTGAAGAAAATTTGTAGACTGAATTTTTTTGAAGTGCCGTGCCCGAAACTAACTGAGGGTTAGAGTAATTCATTTTTGGTGCGATACATTGTGCGTTTACACCTGTTAAGCTAAGAAGGAAAAAAGTTACAGTACATAACACTGAACATAAGGATGTAGAATTACGTTTCATTTCTTTGTGGTTTGAGGTTTCAGAATCGGTTCTGATAGGAACTTGACGTAGGGTTTTCACCCGGACCAAATTTGGAGGTCTTAAAAAGGAGGCTTGGAGTTAGTTTTGAAAAAAAGAATAACCGAGGTAAATCATCATTAATATTTCATCACAAACATAATAACAATTTCGTAAAACGCAAATTTTTATGATAGTAATTTTACTGTAAAAAAAGGAATAGTACTTATTTAACTATTTTTTTAAAAAATATTTAAACAAATTAATATTTTAATAAAGATATCACGCTTAAACAATAAAAAAATTAGAAAATTATTTTACGCCATTATAGCCTTGGCAGCAAATTATTAGAGGTATGGATGGATAGTGGGAGTGTAAAAAGCAAAAGATGCGGTGAGAAAAAGGCTATTTCTTTTGAAGTATCGCTACTGTAAGCCTGCTTATGCAAATCAATTTGTCGGAATCGTCGTGAATTTTTATATCCCATACATGTGTAGTGTGGCCAATATGCAGTGATGTGGCAGTGCCGGTTACAAAGCCATCCCTTACACTACGCAAATGATTGGCATTAATTTCCAGCCCCACACAAATATATTTCTCTGCATCCATTACTAAATGTGAAGCTATGCTGCCCACAGTTTCTGCCAGGGCGCAACTTGCTCCTCCATGTAATAACCCGTAGGGTTGACGTGTACGGTCATCAACAGGCATTTTTAACCTTAAAAAGTCAGCGCCTATATCTACCCATTCCATGCCCAGGTATGCTCCCATGGTGGCAGGTGTCAACTTTTTTAAATCTGAAAATTGCAAATTCTTATTGAACCAGATATTATTATTTTGCAGAGCCATTATTTTTTTTAATCGTTTCATTAACAGCTTCCGGCAAAAAATCTGATACATTGCCTCCATTTCTTAATACATCCCTAACAAGAGTAGAAGCTACTGAAGTATATTGAGGAAGACAGGTGAGAAAAATTGTTTCTATGTTATGTGCCAGGCTCCTGTTCATATCAGCGATAGCTTTCTCGTACTCAAAATCGTTTACATAACGTATGCCCCGCAAAATAAAATTAGCGCCCACTTGTTTACAACAATCTACAGTAAGCCCTTCATAAACCATTGCGCCTACTTTATCATTATCTTTATAAATATCCCGTAACCATTGCAGGCGCTGCTTTTCCGTAAACATAGGTTCTTTATTTATATTTCTACCTATGCCTATTATCATTTTATCAAATAAGGGCAAGGCTCTGTCGATAATATCAGTATGCCCCAATGTTACTGGGTCAAAAGTTCCGGGAAAAACACAGATACGTTGCATGAGAAGGTTAAAAAGTTTAATATTTAAAATTTTTTAGTTAGCCTGTCATAGAGAATTTCATTATTCACCGCTTAGTTATTTTTCTTTCCGGCGAGTAAATATAATATAGCCATCCTAACCGCTACACCATTTTCTACCTGCTGCAATATAATAGATTGACCACTGTCTGCAACATCACTATCTATCTCTACTCCCCTGTTTATGGGGCCCGGATGCATTATTATAATATCCTTACCCACCTCATCCAGCAATTTTTTTGTAACCCCATAAGCCAGATTATATTCCCGCAGTGACGAAAATAATACCTGGTTTTGCCGTTCCAATTGAATGCGCAATATATTGGCTACATCGCACCATTGCAATGCTTTTTTTAAATTATACTCCACTTCTACATCAAAAGCCTCTTTTATATATGAGGGTATTAAAGTTGGGGGACCTGAAAGCATAACCTTTGCACCCATTTTCTTTAATAAATAAATATTGCTTAATGCAACACGTGAATGCATAATATCTCCAACCAATAATATTTTTTTATTTTGTAAAGAGCCTGCTTTTTCCTGTATGGAAAATGCATCAAGCAAAGCCTGAGTAGGATGCTCGTTTATACCATCTCCCGCATTTATTATAGCAGTATCAGGTAAATGCTTTGCCAAAAAATGCGGAGCACCACTAGCACTATGCCGCATTACTACCATATCTACTTTCATACTCAGTATATTATTTACTGTATCTAAAAGTGTTTCTCCTTTTGAAACAGAAGATCCTGAAGCCGTAAAGTTTATGGTATCGGCACTAAGTCTTTTTTCTGCCAGTTCAAAAGATATTCTTGTACGGGTACTGCTTTCGTAAAAAAGATTTACAATAGTTACGTCTCTTAACGATGGGACTTTTTTAATTGGCCGTTGCAATACTTCTTTGAATTGCTGAGCTGTAGATAAAATAATTGAAATGTCTTCCGCAGAAAGTTCTTTAATGCCCAGGAGATGTTTGGTGGATAGTTGCATTAAGAAGCGAAGCTAAAGGAAATAAATAAAACTGAAAAATAAAACCGGCCAGGGATCAGAATAAGTATGTCTTTCCGGGATTTGAACTTTCTAATATAATACTACCGTTTCTTTATCCCACTCCACTTTTATTTTTTGTGTAACCAATGTATCTATGGCCTTTCCATAATAATCGGGCTGAATGGGAAGCTGCCTGCTGAAGCGCCTGTCCACCAAGACGCATAACTCGACTTTTTGCGGCCTGCCAAAATCCTGTAATGCATCCAATGCAGCCCTTATCGTTCTGCCCGTGCATAAAACATCATCTATCAGAATAACATTCTTTCCTTCAATAGAAAAGCTGATATCTGTTTTACTGGCAACATGAAATTCGTCCCTGATATCATCTCTGTAAAAAGTAATATCCAATAAGCCATATTTTATTTTTTTGCCAGGAGAAAATTCACGGATACGCTCTACAATTTTGTCGCTAACCTTTACGCCACGAGGCTGAATGCCAATGAAAACAATATCTTCTATATCAGGATGGTTCTCCATAACGTGATGGGCCAATCTTAATATTGTAAGATGCAGTTGTTCTTTATCTAAAATGATTTTCAAGGCATGCTGATTTTAAAATATCTATTAAGAGGATAAAAATAATATTAAAACAAAATGACAATCCTTCAATTATAAAATTATGTTTCTTCAATAAATTATGGGTTACAAACATTTTGAAACCTGCCTCTACTGCTTAATAATGAATACAATGTACAAGTGTACCCTTCGTTCCTCAGGATAAATTCTGGCAATGGTGATCAATAAAGATATACTGCCCGATCAAAAAATAAATTTTCTCCTTGCAAATGATTGCAATAAAAAACTATTTCTCCTGCATAAAAGCATACCGGTAATCCGTTGGCGGATTAAAAGTTTCTTTAATTGTTCTTGCACTTAACCAGCGATACAAATTTAATTGTGAGCCGGCTTTATCATTAGTACCGCTTCCCCTGGCGCCACCAAATGGCTGTTGCCCTACCACCGCCCCGGTTGGTTTATCATTTATATAAAAGTTACCGGCACTGTTACGTAATTTATTTGTTGCAAGTTCTACAGCAAAACGATCCTGCGCCAGCACAGCGCCTGTTAAGGCGTAAGGCGATGTGCTGTCTACTAATTTTAATGTTTCTTCAAATTTATTTTCGTCGTATATGTATACCGTTAGTACCGGGCCAAATAATTCTTCACACATGGTCACATAGTAAGGATCTACAGCTTCAATAATTGTTGGCTCAATAAAATAGCCATCTGTTTTATCACATCTACCACCTACCCAAATTTTTGCACCACTATCTCGTTTCCTGGAATTTTTTATGTAGTTCTCCAGCTTATCAAAACTTTTTTCATCAATAACAGCGTTTACAAAATTGGTAAAATCTTCTACCGTACCCATCTTCATTGTCTTCACCTGTTCTACCAATTTCTTTTTTATTTCTGCCGCCATATTTGATGGAATATATGCCCTTGAGGCTGCTGAGCATTTTTGCCCCTGGTATTCAAATGCGCCACGTGCAAGAGCTGTAACAACTGCATCTACATTGGCAGACTTATGCGCAATTACAAAATCTTTGCCACCTGTTTCACCCACAATGCGGGGGTAAGATTTATAAATTGGGGTATTCTTTCCAATCGTTTCCCACATTTTATTAAAGACTCCGGTGCTGCCTGTAAAATGCAGCCCTGCAAAATCGGGATGATTAAAAATCACGTCGCCAATAGTTGGTCCATCTATAAAGACTAAATTTATAACCCCATCCGGCAAGCCCGCTTCTTTTAAAATACGGATAAACATTTGTGCGCTGTACACCTGGGTATTGGCGCATTTCCAGACAACAACATTGCCACACATGGCAGCGCTGGTAGGCAGGTTGCCGCCGATTGCTGTAAAGTTGAAAGGGGTTAATGCAAAGACAAATCCTTCGAGCGGACGATACTCTAACCTGTTATAAATTCCTGGACCGCTAATGGGCTGCTGGCGGTAAATATCACTTAAAAAATGAACATTAAAACGCAGAAAATCTATCAACTCACATGCCGCATCAATCTCTGCCTGGTACGCATTTTTACTTTGTCCCAACATCGTTGTGGCATTGATATACGGCCGGTATTTTGTGGCCAACAGGTCTGCTGCTTTCAAAAAAATATTGGCCCGGTTTTCCCAAGTCATGCTGGCCCATTTATCTTTTACTTTTAAGGCTGCATTAATGGCTTTTGTAACATGCTTTGCATCGCCTGTATGAAACTGTCCCAGCAAATGCTTACGCTCATGCGGTGGGCGTATTTCTATAGTATTACCCGTGCGTACTTCTTCTCCTCCAATATACATTGGCACATCAATCTTTGAATTTTTTAATTCTTTTAAAACAGTTTTTAAGGCCAGCTTTTCTGCACTGCCCGGGGCATAATTAAGTACTGGTTCGTTTACAGGTATTGGGTAATAAAAATCTCCGTATTGCATGGTATAAAATTGAAAAATTGTAAATCAGGTGATATAAATATTATTTATAAAGTTAGTTATTAACTGCAATTATTTTAAATCCTTTGCCTTGCTGAGCAAACCAAACCAAGCCGCTTTCAGTCATGGCACCCTGTGCATTCCTGAATATCTGGTTGAAGTTTATCGTTGCAAAAGATAACTTCACCTTCTTGGTAAAAACTGCATCATAAGCTGCCACAAGTTCTTCAGCTGAATGTATATTTTTCAATGGATATTTAATAGCAGTGGCTAATTTTTCTTTATCATTATCCGCTACCCACAATTGTAATTGCTTTAGAAAAAGCTTAAATCCTTTTTCATCCGTAATACCGGCATTTTCCCAGCTTGTTGGAATACTTCCATCTGTAAAAACCGAATCGTCTTTTAATTCTTGTGGAGATAGTGATGGTATTGCAATATCAGTTTCATTTTTACTCTCTACCTGCGAAGTAGATACAGTTTGAGTGGTATCAGCTTTTACAGCTGCAATATTATTTTTATTTTGCTTACATGATATTACAACGATTAATAAAGCTGCAGCAGATAAAATATGTTTTTTCATTACTGTTATTAAAAATGAGAAATTAAAATTAGGTATTTACTAATTTAATGTAGTTATATGGGTTCCTTTTCACTCATTAAAAAAGCTTTAATAAATCCTTCCAGTTCTCCATCCATAACCGGGTTTACATTGCCTACTTCATAATCAGTGCGATGATCTTTTATCATTTTGTAGGGATGAAAAACATAAGAACGGATCTGGCTACCCCACTCTATTTTCTTTTTAGTGCTATTGGATGCATCCAGCACTTCCTGCCGCTTACGCATTTCTTCTTCGTACAACCGGCTTTTCAACATAGCCAATGCTTTATCCCGGTTCTCTCCCTGGGTACGGGCCTGTTGGCATTCTACAATAAAGCCGCTGGGTTTATGCGTAAGCCTTACCGCAGTTTCTACCTTGTTTACATTTTGTCCACCACTACCACCGCTCCTGAAAAAAGCCCATTCCACATCCGCAGGGTTTACGGTGATCTCTATACTGTCATCAATTAACGGGTATACATATACGCTGGCAAAAGAAGTATGCCGCCTGGCATTACTGTCAAACGGGCTGATGCGTACCAGGCGATGAACACCACTTTCGCCTTT
>JBDUCK010000157.1:0-7926 GCA_040003485.1 Ferruginibacter sp.
CTCAATTCCCAAAACATGATGCCGTTCAGTTTTTTATCAATGCAATATTTTGTTTTCAGCCGGATGGATATGGTATCATCAAAAGAAGCAAATGATCTTTGCGTTTCATTGTACATGTAGGGTGCCTGGGCTACCGGGTCCCAAAAGTATTGATATCCTTTTTCCTTGGTAAATGTTGTATCAAAATTTTTATAGGATACGCCATACTCAAACTTTGTAGGCTGGTACAGGCCATTATTGGCATGAATATCATTTGCAAAAACTCTGGCATAGAATGCAGCGCCAATTACTATTTTATTGGAAGGCACGCCAAGCCTTTCTAAATACATCACACCATTATCTGTTGAAGCAATTTGCTGAGGTGAAGAATATAATGGCGTGTGGTGGCCACTTTTAGTAGCATACCCACTTACAAGATCGTAGCTCATCAGGTTTACCCGGTTCACCAGGGGCATTATCTTTTCCCAGTCAAATGAAGAATCCATTTGATTTCGCAAACCACCGCAGGCAAAACTGATCTCAACTGTTTTACCAAGTGTATGGCGTAACTGCTTTATTAATTTTGTAAAATTATTTTTATCTTCCGGCGCAAACCTGTGCCCTGGATAGCCGTACACAGCAGGGTATTCCCAGTCCAGGTCAATACCATCTATATTAAAATATTCAAACATTTCTTTTACTGTTCTGGCAAATACTTTACGCTGCTTTTGTTTGGAAAACACCTCGGAACATGTGCTGCATCCACCCCAGCCACCCAGTGAGATCATTATCTTTAACTGTGGGTTGCGCTGCTTTAGCGCTACCAGGTGTTGAAGTGTCAAGCTGTCTTTACTATTGCTGATGCTGATGCTATCGCCGCTCAGATGTGCAAAACTATAAATGATATGCGTTAATTTTTCTACGGGGAAGCTATCGATCATTGTGTTGTTACCTGTATAGTATGCTATCATTGCAATATCCCGGCTATCCTTTTTTTGTGCTACTACAATAGTACCATACAGTAAACTCAACAATGCTATTATGAAAATGCGCATGGAATTATTTTTTAATAAAGATATTCTATTTGCAGATTTTTTTCAGTAGCAGCCAAATATTGGGTATCGGTAACCAATGGCAACTGCCCGGAAATGGTTACTGTTCATGACCTGCGGGATAGAAGCGGCAGCCCTCGTGCCGCATTAGCGGAGAGGGCTACAGCGGATAGCCCGGACAAATGCTGAAATATGCTCCGAAAATGACTGCCATAAAAAAAATTTTTCTGTTCCCTATTTTATTAACTTGTAACACAAATTTTATGCGATGAAAAAACTAATTACCATTTCCATTTTTGCATTTTTATTTATTGCCGTTAACGCACAATCAAAAGATGAATTGCTGATAAGGGCATCTATGGCTGAGCAGTTGCGGGCCTGGAATGCGGGGGATATAAATAGTTTTATGGATACTTACTGGCACGATGATTCACTGATGTTTATCGGTAAAAGCGGCGTTACGTATGGCTGGCAAAATACGCTGAACAATTATAAAAAAGGGTACCCCGATACGGCAGCCATGGGCAAACTCGATTTTAATATCATCCAGGTAAAAAGATTATCTGCTATCTATTTTTCAGTAGTAGGCAAATGGCATCTTACCAGAAGTATTGGTGATATTGGCGGCCATTTTACTTTATTGTTTAGAAAAGTAAAAAATAAATGGGTCATCATTTCAGATCACAGCAGTTAGCTACAGCTTCCATTTGCGGCGGATGAGCCTGATGAGAAAGTAAAGGCTTGTGAGAAAAGCGATGTAATAAACAATATTTTTCCACGTGGGCTTATCCTCAAAAAAAGCAAAATTAAAATATATTCCCACCAGTACATTTGCAATCATCCATAACAAAACAATGGCAATTGTATTTACGATAAGAATTAAAAAATCCCTTGTTTCATCTTCCATTCCCATAACCTGAATTTCGTCTTTACAAATAAAAAAGGTTGTTTGTTTCTTACTTTATTTTAATGCCTTCAAAAGCTGCACTGTCGCCATTGAAAACATTAAAATCCACATAAGGTTTAATTCCGTTTACATGGCCGGTTTCATTATGCTGCCAGAATAGCCAATCTCTTTTTATGCGTGGCTTATCTTTTACAAGATAATGTGCTACCCACAAAGGATAGGCATCAAAGCTGACCGAAAGATACCGGTTATAAAAATCTACATTGGTATAAATGATGGGCTTTACTTTATATTTTTTTTCTACTGCCTGCAGCCAATCAGACACATGATGTTGCAACTCGGGAATGGAAGTGCCATAAGCCTGTTCAATATCCAGCACCGGCGGGAGATCGCCTTTCTGCAGGTTTACGGTTTCTATAAAATTCTGTGCCTGCAATTTTCCGCTTTTGGGTGCTATAAAAAAATGATACGCCCCTTTTGGTATTGATTGTTTTTGTGCAAATTGCCAGTTTCGCCTGAACTGTTCATCTACATTTCCCAGCCCTTCTGTAGCCTTAATAAAAACAAAACTGATCTTAATATTATCTACGTTCATCTCCTTTACATCAGCCCACGAAATGGCTTGCTGGTGCCGGCTTACATCAATACCATGCACCAAATAATTTACAGGAATATCTATGCCAAATGCGGGGTAGTGAACGAAAGGGGGTTTAAAAATAACGGTAGTTAAATACCAGGTAACTGTGGCAGCAATACCTAAAACAAAAAGCAATTTAAATACCTTGTTTACAATTCTCTTTTTTCTTTTTGCCATTACTGCAATACCCGTATTAAATCTTTGAGCCGGTGGAATAATTTTTTGCTACTTTATAATTCGCTGTACAAATTTATTATTCCCAACATTTACTTTTACAATGTACACGCCTTTTGGCAATTGTCCTAAAGGCAGTTGCAATAATTCTGCACCATTGTAAAGGGAAATATTTCTACTATATATCAACTGGCCTAAATTATTATACATAACCAAGCTTGCAGTATTTTCAGAAAAGTCGTGAAGATAAACAGTAACAGGCCCGGTAGCAGGATTAGGATAAATTTCTACGGCGCCTTTTCCTGTGTTTGCTAAAGTATTTTTTACCGCCGTATTATTTTTGGTTATCAGCCAATAATCCGGATCTATTAATACAGTATCTGCCACAAAGCCAATGTTGCGGATAAATAATTCGCCATTGGTTTTATTACCCAGCACCACCGTTTTTTCCTGGCTGGCATTTTTAAATTTCAGGGCCAGGGGCATTTCAAAAAAAGTAACAGAAGGGTCTGAAGTGGTTTGATTTATTTTTATATTGACATTGGCAGTGCCCACCTGGCTCCACTCTACATTATAGCTGGGATAGCCCTGCCCGGTAAACCACTGTTTAAAAAATACGGTAAGGTCTGTACCACTTACCTGCTCTAAATTTCTTTTAAGGTCTGCCGTATTTGCATACCCGTAAATTACTGCAGGGTCTTTTTGATATTGCTGCAATCCTTTAAAAAAAAATTCATCGCCCATTTTAAACCGCAGCATATTCAGCAGGTAAGATCCTTTGTTATAACTCAGCCGGCCACTGAATATGCGCCCAACGCTTAATGTGTCATCTACTTTTACTGAACCGTTAGGGACAGAAGTGATACTGCTTAAAACTGCCTTACGGTTTGCAATAAGGTTTGCAGGATATTTTGTTTCCATGTAAAATGCAGCACAAAAAGTAGCAAAGCCTTCATTCAACCAGATATCCTCCCAGGTGCCGCAGGTAATTTTATCACCAAACCATTGGTGCGCTAATTCATGTGCCATCAGGCTTTCATCTGGTGTTACAATAAAAGTAGAGGTCTGGTGCTCCTGCCCGCCGCCAAAGCCAAACTGTACATGCCCATATTTTTCTTTTATAAAAGGATAATCTCCAAAAGTGTTATGATACAATTTCATAGCATCCAATACCAGTGGCGTATTGGTTTGAAACAAAGCCAGGTTTTCGGGATAACAATAGGTAAGCATAGGTAAGTTAATAGTACCTAACTGAACGCTATTATTAAACACAGCATAATTGGTAACCGCAAAGCATATCAGGTAACTTGCTATGGCATACCGATGCTTCCAGTGAGTGATCATTTTTGTACCACCGGCAGTTAATATTTCTGACTGCAACAAACCATTGCTGGCAGCTTTGTACCCAATCGGGTGGGTAACAATTACATCTACTGAATCTGACTTATCGCCTAAATTATTTTTGCATGGCCACCAATCCCTTGCGCCATACGGTTCGCTTAATGTCCACATCACCGGCGTACCGGTATGGCTGGTCTGTATAAAAGAACCAAACCCGGTATTGGGCGGAACGCCCTGGTAGTAAATACTTATAGAATCAATACTGCCGGCAGGTACCGGTGTAGCAAAATTTATTTGCAAAGTATTTGGCGGCTGAGAAAAGGAAATTGAAACACCATGCTGCTGTACACTATCGGTTACCAGTGGGCTCATAAGATCCAGCGTAATACTGGATGCCGCTACCGAAACATAAAAGTAAACAGTCACTTTACCTTTAATATATCTTACTGCAGGATCTACTTCCCATTCGCAGCGGTAATATTTTACATCAAAATTTTCTGAAGCCAGGCTACCCCTGGTAGTACCATTCATGCGTTGATGCGCCTCGCCTTCCATTACAGCAATCTCCTGCACTTTTTTATTGTAATCAACATTTTGGGCTTTTGCATTTGCAGTAATAAAAAGGAATAGTATAAAAAAAAATCTCATTATAAATATTTTGATTTGAGAAGTTAAAGGTATTAACTAAACCTTAAGCAATAAGGAACACCACCATACGTTTAGACTATACTTTTTATAAAAACGCTGTAACGGCGTTTATTATTTTATCACCCTGATAATAACCAACTTTGAAGTTATCTATTGCTAAAGCGGTTGTATGTGTTGTTATACCGACGCTGGTTTTAAAGAATGAACCTGCAACGGCACAGGCAGATACTTTGAAAAGCAAATTATTATCCTGCCCGGATACACAGGCCGAAAAGAAAAGAATTTTTAAAGAAGCCAATGTTATTTATCCCAATATATTCTGCGGGCACGAAAAAGAATCTATAAGCTATGTAGAAAAATTTTCGGTTGCCCGGAAGGATTACCTGATCCGGACTTTTAAAAGAAGTAAAAAGTTTTTTCCAAAAGCTGTGGCTATTTTAAAAAAACAAAATGTTCCTGAAGAGTTTGCTGTGTTGCTGGCACTGGAGAGTGGCTTTAATGCCGGCGCTGTTTCGGGTGCAGGTGCAGTGGGTTATTGGCAGATAATGGATAACGTTGCAAAGGAATATGGATTACGCATTGCTATAAAAGAAAATTTAACTGCAGAGAAAAAAAATAAAAATAAGTTAACTGTAAAAGATAAAAAAAATCATAAAAAAATAAAATTCCAGGTAGATGACCGTAAAAATTTTATACGGTCTACTTATGCTGCCGCCAGGTATCTAAAAGACAGGAGCCGAAATTTAAATGGCGACTGGTTATTGATTGCAGCAAGTTATAATTGTGGTGTGGGCAATGTGTGGGATGCTATGGAAAAATGCGGAAAAAAAGATCCTACATTTTGGGATATAAAAAATTACCTGCCCACTGAAACAAGAGCTTATGTAATGAACTTTATTACATTAAATGTAATTTTTAAGAACTATGAAAATTTTGTAAAAAACAATCTTTGTTTTACGCCGCTTACAACAAATTATATTGAAAACAATGAAAGCATTAAAACAGTTGATCTTTCAATAAAAGAAAAATAGAATCCTCAAAGCAAATAAATCTTAATCAGCTATTAACTTATATTTATCCCCGCCATTGCCGTGATTTTTGTTTACTGAACTTCAATCAGCTAATTTTGCAACTCATCTTAGCCGGCACAGCCGGAATGCATACAATGAGTGACGAAATTAAACACGAATGCGGCCTGGCTTTAATTCGGCTACGCAAACCCTTTAGCTACTATCAGCAAAAATATGGTTCAGTTCTCTACGGTGTAAATAAGCTTTACCTGTTAATGGAAAAGCAGCACAACCGTGGGCAGGATGGTGCCGGCATAGCCACCGTAAAATTAAATACAGAACCGGGTTATCCTTTTATGTATCGTCTGCGTAGCAATGCCACCCAGCCTATCGCAGACCTGTTTTCGCAGATAGGCAAAGAAATTAATGAAATAGAAAAATACCAGCCGGATATTAAAAATCATCCCGGCCTGATGAAAGGCCATATCAATGTGTTGGGAGAAGTACTATTGGGACATCTTCGCTATGGCACACAGGGAAAAAATGATGTAAATTTTTGCCATCCCTTTATAAAACGAAATACCATTCCTTCCCGTAACCTGGCCCTGGCAGGTAATTTTAACCTGGTAAATACAGATGAACTTTTTGGGTTGATTAATATGACTCCCGGCGAGTTTCAATGCCAGAGTGATCTTGCAGCGATGATGGAAGTGCTGCACCAGTTTTTAGTAAAGGCTGATGAAAATGCACCTGGCCATATGGATATAACCAGTGTATTAAAAAAAGCCGTTCCGCTGTTTGATGGTGGTTTTCATTTTGCCGGCATTGTAGGTAATGGCGATGGTTTTGTAATGAGGGATGCACATGGCATACGCCCTTCTTACTATTATATAAATGATGAAGTAATTGTAGCAGCAAGTGAAAGGGCGGCTATCCGCACGGCTTTTAATTTAGAAGAAAATGAAGTGCAGGAATTAATGCCGGGTATGGCTTTAATAGCCAAAGCAGATGGCAGTTATTCGCTGGAGCAGATAGTACCGCCGCTGGAAAGAAAGGCATGTAGTTTTGAACGTATTTATTTCAGCCGCGGCAGCGATGAAAAAATTTACAGGGAACGGATTGCTTTAGGCTATAACCTTAGCCCCGTGGTATTAAAAGCCGTTGACTACGACTTAAAAAATACTATTTTCTCCTTTATACCCAATACCGCAGAAACTGCTTTTTATGGTTTGATAAAAGGTGCTGAAGCATACCTGAATGAAATAAAAATAGAGCGCATCCTTAGCTGGCAAAAGGACTTTGATGCAGACAAACTATCGGAAATGATTAACCGAAAAGTACGCATGGAAAAAATTGCGATAAAAGATGTAAAGCTCCGCACTTTTATTACAGAAGACAGCAGCCGCAATGAAATGGTGCAGCACGTTTATGATATTACCTACGGCACGGTGAGAAAAGATGAAGATACGCTGGTAGTAATAGATGATAGCATTGTACGGGGCACTACCCTTAAAGAAAGTATAATAAGAATGCTGAGCAGGCTGAAACCAAAACGAATAATCGTTGTATCATCTGCCCCGCAGATAAGGTACCCGGATTGCTATGGTATTGATATGAGTAAGATGGGCGATTTTATTGCGTTTAAGGCTGCGGTGGCATTATTACAGGAAAGCGGGCAGGAGGCTTTGCTTACCAATCTTTTTCATCAATGCAAAGAACTGCAACGCAACAATCAATTGCATACGCAGAACCTGGTACGCCAGGTATACAAGCCCTTCACACTCGATGAAATTTCTAAAAAAATTGCTCAACTAATTACCCCATCAGAAATAACCATACCGGTAGATGTAATTTATCAAACCATTGAAACCTTGCATGAAGCCTGTCCCAATAATAAAGGCGATTGGTATTTTACCGGCAACTATCCCACACCTGGAGGTAACCGTGTTTGCAACAAAGCATTTATGAATTATATGGAAGGGAAAAATGTGAGAGGGTATTAAAAGGTTCAAGGGTTTAAAGTTTCAAAAGTTTAAGGTTGTTTAATTTGCCTACTCCGAAAACTTTGAACTTTGAACATTCACAATTTCAGCAGCCCCAATTTATTCATTCCGCTTATGGGCTTATTATCCCAAAACAATTCAAAATCTTCCAGGCCTGCAGCCTCATAATTATCCA
>JBDUCK010000010.1:0-26000 GCA_040003485.1 Ferruginibacter sp.
GGGTGAAGCAATGCAATGATCGCAGCGATCTTCATCTCTTTGGCTTCTATTTTTTTGCCGAGAAATTCAGGTGTTCTACCGACCATTAATCCACTGATAAAAACTGCGATGATAATGAAGATGTAGAAGTTTAAAAAGCCTACACCAACACCGCCATAAAATGCATTTATCATCATGCCTAGCATTGCACACATTCCTGTTAAAGGGGTGAAGCTGTCGTGCATTGCGTTTACTGAGCCGTTAGATGTTACGGTTGTTGTAATGCCCCAATATGCAGATGCAGCAGGCCCAAAGCGGACTTCTTTTCCTTCCATACTGCCTAGGTTTTGAAGTATGCCCATTTTGCTGATGGCATTGTTGCCATGCATTTCATTGTAGATGGATGGGATTACCAATAGCATAAAACCGAGTGTCATCACACCAAATATTACCAAGGCAAATTTTCTTCTTTTAAGAAAATAGCCTAAAGCAAAAATGAGTGCTATAGGGATTAAAATGATGCTCACATTCTCTACCATGTTGGTAAAGTAATTTGGGTTTTCAAAAGGATGTGCGCTGTTAGCGCCGAAGTATCCCCCACCGTTTGTTCCGATTTGTTTTATGGCAATCATCGCTGCTGCCGGTCCCTTTGATACGTTTACTGTATCGCCCTGCATGCTTATGAACTGATCTTTTCCCTGGAAGCCGTTGGGTGTACCATTGAACAATAACAGTATTGCTATTACGATTGATAATGGCAGTAAAATTCTTGTACAGGATTTTATAAAGTAGTTATAAAAATTACCAAGTCTATCACTATTCTTTTCTTTGAGCCCTTTAAATACAACAGCACATGCTGCCATACCAGTTCCGGCACTTACAAACTGGAAGAACATTAATAACAACTGCCCTAAATATGAAACTCCACTTTCGCCTGAATAGTGCTGCAGGTTTGTGTTTGATACAAAACTTATGGTTGTGTTGTAAGCAAGGTCGGCTGTCATGGATGGGTTACCATCAGGATTTAATGGTAAGGATCCCATGTTCATTAACACGAGCATTGATAACAGAAACCAAACCAGATTTATTATAAGCATTGCAATCATACTTTGCTGCCATGTCATGTCGTTGTGTGGCTTTATCCCGCCAGCTTTAAAAAATAATTTGTCAAGGGGGTTGAAGATAAAATCCAACCAGGTTTTGTCACCATTATAAACCTTACCAATATAGCGCCCCAGCGGAATGGCCAGCAGCACCATAATTACATACATGGCTATAACGCCTAAAATTTCTGTGTTCATGTTTAAAATTTTTCTGGTTTAATGAGTACGTAACAGATGTAACAAAACACCAGTATGGAGAGAATGAAAAGTGCTATCATATGTTTTAGATTTTATCGAAGAAATCGATTGATTTTAAAAATATTGCGAAGCCTGATAGCCCGGCAAGTATTAAAATGATGGTGAGCATATAATTGTTTTCTTATTAATTTATAGTGATGAATATTTCCGGCCTGTATATGCCAATTAGCATGCCCTTACCCGGCACAATGCATCATTAAAGCTGCACTGCAATGTGAGTAAGGGTTGCGCCAACTATTTACCTGTTACAGGAAAAATGAAAAATAATAAAACCCTTCCGTAATGGAAGGGTGATTGTCATTTTGAAAGGGATGAGCAGGAAATAACTACAAAGTGAAAGAGAAAGAAATTTTACTTTGAGACCTATAGTTTGAATTCTTCTATTTTGCGGTATAATGTAGTGAGACCAATATTTAATAACTTTGCAGTTTCTGTTTTATTTCCGTTGGTATGGTTAAGTACCCGCTGAATGTGCAGTTTTTCTACGGATGCCAGGTCAAAAGCAGACAACATATTTGTAATTGTTGCATTAAGCATCTGTAACTCCAGTGGCAGATCATTTACAGAAAGTGTTCCATCTTCGGATAAAATGACGGCCCTCTCTATTACATTTTTTAGTTCCCGGATATTACCTTTCCAGTAATGCTGCTGCAGCTTATCAATAAAATCTTTATTTACTGTATGAATAACCGTGTTTGCTTTTTGCGAAAATAATTTTACAAAAAAACCGGCAAGTATGGGTATGTCCTTTTTTCTTTCCCGCAGGGGCGGCAATAAAATAGTAAAAACATTTAGCCGGTAAAAAAGGTCTTCCCTGAATTTACCATCAGCAACATCCTGTTGCAGATCCCGGTTAGTTGCGGCAATGATGCGAACATCTACTTTGGTAGATCTTGTATCACCTACTTTTATAAATTCACCAGTTTCCAGCACACGTAGTAATTTACTCTGGAGGTCTATATGCATTTCACCGATCTCATCTAAAAACAAAGTGCCTGTATGTGCTTCTTCTATTAAACCTTTTTTATCTTTCAACGCCCCGGTAAATGCGCCGGCCTTGTGACCAAATATTTCACTCTCTAAAAGATCTTTACCAAAAGCGCTGCAGTTTAGTGCCATAAATGATTTTCCACTCCTGTTACTGGCAGCGTGTATGGCCTGGGCAAATACTTCTTTTCCGGTGCCGGTTTCTCCAAGCAACAAAACGGAAGCATCTGTGGGAGCTACCTTTTTTGCAAGGTTAATTGCTTCCTGTATCAGCAGTGATTGGCCCAAAACACTTTCAAAACTATATTTTTTTCCAAGCTGTATTTCTAAATGTTGTACCCGCTTTTGCAACTGCACCTTTTCCATGGCACGGCTAAGTAAGGGAATTACTTTGTCGTTATCATCCCCTTTAGTAATGTAATCAAAAGCCCCGTTTTTCATAGCCTGCACAGCATCGGTAATATTACCATAAGCAGTGAGCAAAATAATTTCTATTCCGGGGTAATCTTTTTTTATTGCCTTTATAAAATCAACGCCACTGCCATCAGGTAATTTTACATCGCAGAGTAATACATCTACAGTTTCTTTTTCCAGTTGTTTAATACCGGCTTTTAAACTGCCTGCCTGCAATACCTCGTATCCCTCCAACTGAATGATACGGGCCAGCAGGCTGCGTAATTTTTCTTCGTCGTCTATAATTAATACCCTGTTCAAAATAAATGTATAAATTTTTATAAATGTAAGTGAGATTACAGAAAGAAGGCAGAAGAATTTTACGGGAAAAACCAAGCGTTATCTGCGCTGGTAAAAAAACTGTGAAGAATTGGGAAAGCGCAATGGTTGCTGAATTTAGCAAATTATCGCCGCAGCGTTTAAAATTTTATGCCACTTTTAAACTTAATTCTGGCTTGTGCTTTAAAGATCGTTTTAATTTCTTTATCAATAAAAGAGAGGGCTTTTCTATGAAGCTATAAAATACCCAGCCAACAACTAATGAAGCTATTACCCCAATAAAATAAAGGTGTTCAAAAAATACTGTCTTACCAGTATATTTATAAAAAAGGGCATAAATAAATATGATGGTCGGGATATGAACGAGGTATAATGAGTAACTCATTTCTCCAAGTTTTTTGATCGCTTTAATAATCAGGCTATTCCTGACATCATGATTTAAAAATAACAATATCAGTAATGCGGCAGTTATGGCAGATAAAAAATCAGCCCAGAAATCCTGGTGAAATAAAGCAAGTACGTTAAAAATAAAAAATAATATTATAGATGATCCGGCTGCCAGAACTTTGAAATACTTAAGTTGTGCAAACCGGGATATTTGCTCACGATAAATATAAATGGCCTGACCAATGGCAAAATAAAAGTTGTATTCAAAAAGAAATTTTACAAAAATATTATCTACCCGAAATCTATCTATTACAAATATGCCTGTTATAAAAAACAACGCTGACACGATAAAATATATTTTTTTAAACTGGTAAATGAAAGGCACAAAAAGATAAAAAATAGCTTCATACAATAATGACCAATATGCATAATTGAAGCCGATGTATTCATTATTTTTATTAAATACCAATCCCCTGGCAAAATTAGAAAGCGTAAGATCAGCATTAGCTACCAACAGCCTGCTATTAAATTCTCTCGTTGAGTTTAGGTGATATAAGCCGGGGGATATTTCTGCGATTAACAATAATACAATTACCGAAAGAAAAATTGAAGCGATATAGGGAATGTAAATCCGTATAAGACGCACGGAATAAAAATATCTTATTTTATCAGTGATAGCCCCGGTAATATTTTTCCACGACATGGCGATAAAGAATCCTGAAAGGACAAAGAATATCATGACCATTTGTGAACCGGCGCTAAAAAGCATATCGCCGCTAAATAAAAAATAATCAGTAATACTCCAGGATGATCGGGGAAATTGCTGAAGGAATTCTTTTCCCCCACTCCATAAAATAAATTTTGCATGATAAACCACGACGTAAAATGCTGCAACGCCCCTGATAGCATGTAATAATGCCAGGTTTGAATTTAGTTTTAAGGATTTATTCATTGGATTGTGTAAGACAATCTCTTAACGAAAAACTATTTTAACTATTGCACAGAAAATTAAATTATATGTTCCTGAATTTCTGGCTAAATGAATCAGTAACTATTCCGGTTTTTAAAAAGGTATAAATTTCTTTTACGCCTTCGGGCACTTTTTTAGTGATGGTATAGCCAAGTTCATTTTTTATTTTATCAAAGTTTACCCGGTAATCCCGGGGGTCTTCATTCATATCTATATAATTCACTTTTACGCCAGGCACTACTTTACACACTTCTTCTATGATCATTCCTTTGTTATAATTTTCTTCGGTAGTACCGACATTAAATACATTTGCCCGTACTTTTTCTTCGGGTGTTTCCAACACCAGCACGACTGCTCTTGCCAGGTCATCAACATGGCAATATGGGCGCCAGAACTGGGCTCCCCAGATCTCCTGCTCTCCATGAATAGTGGCATTACGAGTAAATTCATTTACTGTAAGATCGAAACGTATGCGTGGAGAAAAACCATAGACGGTACTAAATCTCAGGGCAGTGCTGCAGATTTTTGAATCTTTTCTTTGCTCCAGTAAATATTTTTCAAATTTTACTTTCAGCTCTGCATATAACGATACGGGGTTTAATTCGGAGGCCTCAGTAACAAAGGAATCGGGGTCGCTCATTTTGCCATAATTACTGCAAGTGCTTGCAAATACAAAACGCTTTACACCTGCTTTCTCTGCGGCTTCAAATAAAGCAACACTTGCTGTGTCGTTGGTTTCGTTAGCTTCTTCACTGTATTTTTTACATGCGGGGTCGCCTACAATAGCTGCCAGGTGAGCAATGGCATCAATACTTACGAGGGCTTTCTCTACTTCAGCACTGTTACGTACATCGCCATGCATAAATTCAAAATTGGGGTTAAGCATTACATCGTACAAAGCTTCGCCTCCAAATTTTAAACTATCAAACGCTCTTACCTTATACCCTTTATTTAATAACTGGCGAACCAATACCGATCCGATATAACCGGCACCACCTGTAACTAATACCTTCATAAATATTTTATTTTTTAGCGTTGCAAAGATAAGGGTATTGCGTTTCAGAATAGAAGAGGCCGAACCTGTGAGCAGATGAAAGTGCCGGGTGAAAGCTAAAGCTATGGGCTATTTGGCGGGACAACCGATAACGGTCTTATTGTCGGGCACATTCTTTACTACCACTGCGCCTGCACCAATAATAACATTTTTTCCTACAATTATTCCCTGGCGTATTACTGCGCCTGCACCCACAAAAGTTTGTTCACCAATAGAGGTATTGCCACACAACACGGCACCCGGACCGATGTGGGCAAAATCTCCAACGCTGCATTCATGCTCTATGATACAGCCGGTATTGCAAATTACACCCATACCAATTTTTGCTAAAGCGTTAATAACAACATTAGCAGCTACCATTACTCCACTTTCGGAAATCATAACTGTTGCATCGATTACTGCATTTAGATGAATGGCATTGACAGGTTGCCTGTTTGTTTTTTCAACAAGTTGTAAATGGATTTTTTTGCGAATGCTGTTATCGCCAACGGAAACAAAATAACCGGATTTTTTTATTTTTTCAATTGAAGATAAATCTGATTCCCTGCCGAGATAATCCAGCGCAAAAGGGTTATAAGGTTTCTCCTCATTATCACAATAACCGGTTACCAGTGTGCCGGCATTTTTTAAAATACCAAACACAACAAATGCATGCCCTGAGTAACCGATTAAAATCATTGCACTATTATTTTAACTATTACAAATGTAGGATAAGGCAAATTTATTTTTGAAGCAATTTATTAATTGCATTTAGATAAGCATCAATTACAATTTGCTTATCAAATTCTTTTATCACTTTTATCCTGGCCTTAACACCCATACCGAGCCTTTCCTGTTCGGTAAGATGTGCCATTTTTTTCATTTTTTCTGCAAGGTCATCTGCATCTTTTACTTTACATAAAAAGCCTGTTACATTATCTTCCACAATTTCGTTACAGCCCGTGGTATCGCAGGTAATACAGGGCTTTTGCATACTGGCAGCCTCCAGTAATATATTGCTCATGCCTTCCCGGTAAGAAGGCAACACGATGCAATCCGCTGCGGCAATAAATGGCCGAACATCGTCCTTTGCGCCCAGGTAATTAATAATTCCTTCCCTTTTCCACTGATCAATCTCACTTTGAGTAATGATATTGCCTTTTAAATTCTGTAACCACAATGGCCCTAAAACCTGGAATTCCGTAGCCGGTAATTGTTCTTTAAGTTTTTTAGCCGCCGCCACGTATTCAAGAATACCTTTATCTTTTATTAGCCGGCTGATAAATAAAAAACGGAATGTTTTATCTGTCTTCTGAAGATGAACAGGTTTGTAATATTCATGATCTACACCGGAGCCGGGTATACGCTGAGCCCTGTTTTTAGGCACAAATTTTTTGCTTATAAAAAGCCCCATGTCCTCGAAATTCTGAAAAAAAACAAGAGCAGTTTTTTTTAATACAAATTTGTAAAGGTTTCTTGCGGCTTTATATGAAACATGATTACTGTTAAACAAAGGGCCAATACCGGTTATATTGGTAATGGTTGGCACTTTTAATTGACGTGTAACCAGGTTGCCCCAGATGGCTGGCCGCATGGTAAAAGTAAGCACCACATCAGGTTTAACAGCCTTTAAAGCTTTTTTTATATTACGCAGATAATTTACCACATCCACCGGATGTTGATTACTTGCTTTGATATCTATTAAAATAAATCCATTTTCTTTAGCCCTGGCTAATTCCATTACGGTCCCGGTAGTAAGGACTGTCACATTGAATTTATCCATTAATACCCGGGTAAGGTTTTGCCTGATGGTATTGGTAGCAATAATATTATTTTCTATAATGACTATGTTTTTTTTGTGCTTCATAATTATTTAGCCAGGTAATTTTCACCTGTTATACCAACATGCAACAGTGACTTTATTTTTGTATGCTAACTTACTATTTACTGTGCCTGTAATATCGCACATTTGTAAAACATTTGAGATTGAGCAAAATAACTGTATATTATCGGATGGCAGATAATATTTTAAGATAAATTTGTTTACCACGTATAAAATTAATTATACAAAAAAGCTAATGATACCGCATGAGTTTTCCTGACTTTATTGTATTTATTATTTATGTATTTATTTTTAATGCGATCTTTTCATTCCGAAGAAGGCAGTATACCGATGCCCGCCTTAGAAAATACCATAAAATTGGGTTTTGGATAAAGGTTTTTTCGACTTTTGCTTTTTGCATATTTGTGGTATATGTTTCCCCGGGAGATTCTACAGGGCTGTACTATACTGAAGGATATAATATTTACAAACTTATTCTTAAAGACCCCTCAAACATCCAACTGCTGTTTATCCCGGCAAAAGATTTTGACCAGGCATTACTTTCCAACATTGCTAACCTTGGATATTTTAATGAAGAGAGTAATTTTATGGTTACTAAAATTACGGCATTCCTTTGCTTCTTTACTTTTGGCCAATTCATGGCCATCAACCTTATTTTTTCTATGATCTCTTTTACAGGGGTTTGGCGGCTGTATCGCTTTTTCTACGAGCAATATCCTGATTTACATAAACAATTTTCATTTGCTATATTATTCCTGCCAACTTTTGTTTTCTGGAGTTCCGGCATCTTAAAAGACCCACTCTGCACAGGTGCATTGGGCTGGCTTACCTATTCTCTTTACAGTATATTTTATTTAAAAAAGAATCCGGTTAAGTTTGGTATCCTGGTTGTTTTGTTTGGATACCTTATTATTGTTTTAAAAGTATATATTATCGTTTCTTACCTGCCTTTTTTTGTGATATTTTTAATTCTACAAAATGTAAACCTCATTAAAAATAAATTTGTAAAGATCCTTCTGGTATCCGGCTTTTTAATTGGGAGTATTTTTAGTTTTATCAGAATTACAAGCACCATGCAAAAGGCGCTAGGAAATTTTGCCGGGCAAGGTATAGCCAAAAGTGTAAAGACCTACCAGGTTAATTATGAGAACCAGGCTTTTTCAGCGAGCTCAAATTTTTCATTGGGCGTAGAGTTTGATGGAAGTGTAAACAGTTTAATCAAACTGGCTCCGGCTGCAATTGTCGCTACTCTTTTCAGGCCTTTTATCTGGGAATCTAAAAAGCTCTCAACCCTGTTGTCCTCTTTAGAAAGCCTCGCATTTATGATTTTTACAATATTTGTTTTAATAAAAGTTGGTATAAAAAAAATGGTGAAAACAATTGTTTCAAAAGCTGTTGTAATGTATTGTTTTCTTTACTCTATAATATTTTCATTATTTGTGGGTGCCACAACTTTAAATTTTGGTTCACTGGTGAGGTATAAAATTCCGGGCATACCTTTTTATTTACTCGCCATGTTTTTTATTCTGTATTTTAATAATAAACTAAAAGTAAAGCCCGGCATAAGCCAGGCTGTTTAGTTATAGCGGTTCAAAATATCTATTTTTTATGCAGCCTTAGACCTTAAAGTTGGTTCCCCGGTAAATATTAAATTCCATACATTTTTTAAGGTAACTAATCTTGTGGGATTATAGGACCGGTTTTTTCTTTCATTTAATTTCTCTAAAATAATTGTGGGGGTTGCAGAATAGTTATTCCTAAAAGCATCTGCTATGGGCCACATTAGAAAATTCATTTTTTTTATCTTATCTGTTTTTTGGTATACCAAAATTACAGCTGCAAATGCGGCAATAAAAAACAGATAATTTATTAAAGCATAAAATTTGCTCGGAAATTTTGCTTTCTGTATATGAAAACGGTTTCTTACATAAAAATAAAGCTTCCACGAATTTTTAAAATCCCAATCTTTTTTTAGGGAAAAGGCAGTAGGTGGGTGATAATGAATGCTATTAGCTACAGTAAAAACAGGTATCCTGTGTTGGTTTACAATACGATAATAATATTCTGATTCATCGCCCCACAAAAATAATGAGGATTTGGGTAAGCCTACTTTTTCTATAATTGATCTATGAAGCAATGTGCCATTAAAAGGGTGGCCAATTCCTTCAATCAAATCTTCTTTTACTTCATTGATGCTTTTATAATTATTGGTATTCCATACAAAAGATTTTTTATCCTGCTTATTTATCACAGCGCAATTAAGTAAACTTCGTTGAGGTGTATTTACCTTCAGCAGCATTTCTAAGGCGTTATCTTTTGGGTATCCATCATCGTCCATACACCAGATCCAGGAGTATCCATTTTTGAATGCCCACTCTATACCGGAATTAAAGCCACCGCCAGAACCAACATTGTTTTGAGTAATATGAAATATATCAGGCTGCTGGCTTAACCATTGCGCTGTATTATCAGTGCTGCCATTGTTTACAACTAATATTGCATCTGGTTTTCGGGTCTGATTTCTTAGAGCAGTTATGCATTCTGACAAAAGTGCCTGCCGGTTGTATGATACAACCACAGCTATCGCCTTCTCCATATGGATGCGTTTTGGTTTTTAAAGAGAATATCTGGACAATACATTAACGCAACGCCATCTGCGTTATTGTATTAGAGAAGAAAAAACATAGTAAAAAACTACACCCACAAATTATGGTGATGGCATTCTGTATAAAATGCCGGCGCATTATATTTTAATATATGCATGCATGCAGAACTTGCCCAATTAAAAATTTTCTATATTGGAAAATACCGGCAGTGGACCCTGTTGTTTAAAACTGTGGGTGAAATCATTGGCAAACTGTAATGCTTCGCCTATTACATGGTGCATATCCATGTAACGATAAGTAGCAAGACGGCCCAAAAAGGATACACCAGTTAAAGCAGTAGCCTTATTACGGTATTGCTGAAGGATGATTTTATCTTCGAGTAGTCTTTTAGGATAGTAAGGTATATCCTGCTCTGTTGTCTCTTTACTGAATTCCTTTACATAAACAGTATTATCATGCTTTTCCCAAGGTGTGAAAAATTTAGGTTCTACAATACGGGTATAAGGAATTTCTTCATCGCAATAATTCATCTGGGCCAGGCCCTGGTAATCGCCGGATGCATAGGATTTTTCAAAAGTAACTGTTCTGTATCCCAACCTTCCGCTTTCATAATTAAAGTAAGCATCCAAAGGACCGGTATAAAAAACATGTGTATATCCACTTACATCCATACCCGGCGTAAATTTTTTATTAAGTGTAATGTTAATCCGCTTATCATTCACCATCTTTTGCATTATGGCACTGTAGCCATCTACGGGAATACCGGTATATTCATTTGTATGATAATTATCATCGTAATTAAATCTTACCGGAATACGCTTTAAAATAGATGCAGGTAAATCTGTTGGCTCGCAACCCCACTGCTTTTTTGTATATCCATAAAAGAAAGCATGGTACAATTCTTTTCCTATAAAATGCAGCGCCTGTTCTTCAAAATTTTTCGGGTTAATTATGGATTTATCTGCCAGTGTTTCTAAAAATTTCTTAGCCTCTTGCGGAGAAAATGTTTTATTAAAAAACTGGTTGATAGTAAAAAGGCTGACCGGCAAAGAATAAATTTTACCTTTACTTAACGCTTTTACCCGGTGCACATAATTTTTAAATTCTCCAAAACTGTTTACATAATCCCATATTTCTTTTTTATCCGTATTAAAAATATGTGGCCCGTATTGATGCACCATAATACCTGTTTGCCCATCCCGTTCTGTATGGCAGTTGCCGCCTGTATGGGATCTTTCGTCCCAAATGTCTATAGTACACTGCAGGTTTTGTAAAAGACGGTTTGCCAGAACGCAACCGGAAAACCCCGAACCAATGATTAAATAACGTAAAGACATTTTAATGAGTTGCTGTTTTAATGTTGAATTTTGTTAAAGTAAAATAAACTTTTATTTATCAATCCTCACTATTTAAAATGAGGTGCGCCCATGTTACATAAAATTAGAGTTCCTATAAATAAGAATATACCCATTTTTGCGCATTAAAAATGAAAAACTAGAAATCAAAATGCCGCTGAGCGCTTACAACAATAAATCTTTTTTTTATCCATAACGATTCGCCGGGTAAGTTTAGCACCGAGCTGGAACAAAAATTTTCAAAAAAACAAGTGGCAGAAATGATGGCTAATTGCAGGCTTGAGAATATTGTGGTCAGCACTTTATCCCCTTTTTATCAAGCTGCAGGAAAAAGGATTTAAGGATTATTTAAAACAGCAGAATACACCTTCCGGTAATGGCCAATGGCTTTTGATAATGCATAATAATCGAAAGCGCCTTTTCTTATTCTTTCTTTATCAAAATTGTTTCCGGCTGCAATCCTGTTTATCAATACAGTAAACTCCTTTTCCGAAAAATCATTTACAATATAGCCAGCGTCATATTTTTCTACAATTTCTTTTACATCTCCCACACCGCTATTGGTAATTACGGGAATGCCCATGGCCATAATTTCTCCATGCTTTGTAGGTGATGAAGATATTTTAGAATAACATGATTTAATAAAAAATAATGAGTAATTACTGAATGAAAGTAATGCAGGCACTTCGTGCCGCAGCGCTTTTTTAGTTATTATCTTACTTTCGTGCAGGTTAAATTTTGCGGCTGCATCAATAATTGCCTGGTGCCTATGCGGAGATATAAATAAAAACTTTGCTGCAGGAATTTTATCAGACAGCATTTTACAAAACTTCATCATTTCTTCTGTAAGATACCAGCCCCCAATTGAGCCCAGATAGCTGATAATAAAATCACCATTATTTATTTTAAGTTCGCACCGAAGTTTTTCTTTTACGGCTTCATTAATATGGGCTGGATTAAATAATTCCAAATCGGCACTGCAGGGAATTACTTCTAATTTTATAGGCTGGCCGGGAATATTTTTCCAGCTTTGCATTTCTGCTTTAGCTGCATAAGTAAGGCAGGTATTATAGTTTGCTTTCTGCAGGCATTCATATTCGTGGGCTTTAAAAAAATTATATACTTTTTTGAAAACAGGGTTTTTCAGATCCCACATACCACCATCTACCCGTTCATCTGCCCAAAAACCACGTACATCATTTAAGAATCTTGTATTGTATTTTTTTTTCATCCACAAAGCCACGAGGGTAGGTAAGCCTGGCCTGGTATGCACCATATCAAATTTTTCTTTTTTTTGGAGCTTCTTGACAGTATGTTTCAGCCTATGAAGATCATACATAGAAGATAATACCGGCGGGCTTTTATGGTAGGGGAGGCTTACCCACTTTATAGGGTATGGTGCAATAAGCTGGGTAACATAATCTTTATTTTCCTCAAATTTTTCGGGCTTATCGCAACTTAAAATAGTGAACTCATACCCGAATGCGCTGAGGCCGGATAAATATGGTATAACCTGGCTCTGGCCCAAAGGATCCGTCATACCATCATAAGAAATAAATAATACTTTTTTTGCGGGATTCAATTAGTAGGTTAAATGTTTATGCAAATAAATGTTTAATTATTATTCATCCACCTATCATACCACATCTGGAACATTAACAGGTACCATATTTTTTCTGCTCTTTCTATTTTACCCTGGTAAAAAGAATTTTTTATTCTTTGGATTTCAACGTTATTAAAAATATTCTGTTTTGTAATAAATGATTCATTAAAATACTCATCCACAAAAGGCTTCAATTCATGCTGCAGCCAGTGGGCAATAGGTATTCCAAAACCCATCTTGGGCCTGTCCATCATTTCTTTGGGTAGATATTTATGAACGATCTCTTTTAATATAAATTTTTTGTTACCGTTATTGTATTTGTACTCCATGGGCAATTGCGCTGCCCATTCAATAATGCGATGATCAAGAAATGGTTCTCTGCCCTCAAGACTCACACTCATCCCTGCCCTGTCAACCTTTTGCAGAATATCATCCAGCAAATAAGTTTCATAGTCAACTGCCATAATATATGCAAGCGTGGAGTGAAATTCAGACTTCAATTCTTTACTGTCAAAGGCTGTTGACAAAGTATTAATAGAAGATTTAAAAAGACAGGCTAAATCCTGCTCCCCCATTTGTTTGGTAAGGCTTAATAAAATATTACGCTCTGTGGGATTTTTTAGAAGTGATTTTACTTTCTCATACCGGCTGTGAAAAAGGTATTTTTTATTGAGAACGGGAATAGAATTGGCCGGAATAATATTCATTGCGGCTGCAGCACTTTTGCGCAAAAAGGCAGGAATAGCCTGCATTGTTTTTCCATACTTCATTACATAATCATACCTGTTATATCCCGCAAAAATTTCGTCCCCGGCATCAGCAGATAAGGCAACGGTTACTTTTTCCCTGGCAATCCTGCTTACCAGTGTTGTTGGTATAGCACTGCTGTCTGCAAATGGCTCATCGTAAAAAAAAGGCAACTGGGGTACAATCTCTAATGCTTCCTTTTGTGTGCAATAATATTCAGTATGATCTGTACCCAGGTGTGCGGCTATATCTTTTGCAAATGGTGCTTCATTCAGTCCCGCATCCGGCACGCCAATTGTAAATGTCTTTATTTTTTGTGTACTGTTCTTTTGCAATAATGCAGTTACGCAACTGCTGTCATACCCTCCGCTTAAAAATACACCTACTGGAACATCACTGACCATCCGGTATTGAAATGCGTTAGTCAGTAATTTTTCAGTTTCTTCTATTGCCTCCGGTAAACCTATTTTTAATGCCGGTTTATTGTAAGCGTCATACACATTCCAGTATTGCTGCAGGTGCAATTCCTTATTATCTATATTCAACTCCAGGAAATGACCAGGCTTCAATTTATGTGTATCTTTAAATATACAGTGTGGCGTGGGTACATAACCGTATTGCATATACGCCGCAGCGGCATCAAGGTTTATCTCCTTTGTAAAAGATGGATGTTGAATAATGGCTTTAAGTTCTGAAGCGAATAAAAAAAGCCCGTCTTTCCAGTAATAAAAAAATGGTTTTACCCCGGGCCTGTCCCTGCAGGCAAATATTTTATTTTTTGCTTCATCATAAATTACTATTGCAAACATGCCGATGAATTTCTCCAGTGCCATGCTTCCCCATTCGGTGTAGGCATGTAAAATTACTTCCGTATCACTGTGGCTATGAAAGCTATGCCCTTTCAATTCTAATGCTGTTTTAATTTCTGCATAATTATAAATTTCGCCATTATAGGTTATATGCAGGCTGCCAAAGGTTTGGGGCTGGCTGCCACCTTCAGATAGATCAATAATGCTGAGGCGGCGATGACCAAACCCTACAGTAGCTTTATCGCTTTGATATATGCCGTAACCTTCCCCATCTGGCCCACGATGTGCCATCATCCGGTTCATCTTTTCTAAAATTTCCCGGGTAGTTGTTTTTTTAAAATCTATAAAACCTGAAATGCCACACATGTAAAAAAATATTTTGGAATTGCGAAAGTAGCGAATAATTATGCGCCCCTAAAGATATTTGAACATTGCCCAATGCCTGCTGATATATTTTTTAATGCTTTACACCATGCAATGAAATAAAAAAATGGTATTGACATTTGGTAAAAAGAAGAAAGTAAAGAATTTATCTTGTTTAATTAGAAAACAAATAAATAATATTTGCAAAAAAAATTAAAAGTAAAATTATGCTGTTTGCTAACTGAAGGTATTTTTCGCCATTATTTTCGATGCTGAATTCTTTTGCACGGTTTATTAATTTTTTTGAAGGCAAGGGACTATTATATGAATCTTGCATTGCATTACACAGGGCTTGAGGGTTTGACACAGGGCAAAGGTATCCATATATTCCATTGCTCAATATTTCTGATGGCCCGCTAGGGCAGTCTGTAGAAACTACATTTACACCACATGCCATTGCTTCTACCAATACATTTCCAAAACCTTCGTATAAAGATGATAGCACAAATAAATTGCTATGTGCTATATAACTATAAGGATTATTTTTATATCCAAGAAAATGTACCTTTTCCTGAATGCCCAGTGTAATAGCCATTGATTTTAATGACATTTCCAAAGGCCCTGTACCTACAATGTATAAAACTGCATTGCTGACTTTTTCTATAAACAATTTAAAGGCTTTCAAAAGTACAGGGTGGTCTTTTTGTAATGCCAATCTGCCAACAGTTATTATTTTAAATGTGCTACCAGTAAATAATATATTTTCAGATGGAAATTCTTCTGCTAATGAGAGGATTTTTTCTTCAAAAATGGGATTATAAATTGTAGTCACTTTTGAAAGATGCTTTAACTTATAATTTATGATAATATCTTTTGCTACCCCATCTGAAGCTGCTACAATTTTATTGGCACCTGAACTCCACAACTTTTGAATAAACCGAAGCAGGATTTTATTTTTTGAAGGTAATTCTTTCAAAAATGAACTTATATGATACTGTTGCGAAACGATCAACTTGAAATGTGCCTGAGTTATTTTTTTTGCCACCATAACAGATAGGTCAATATAATCGGAAAAGCAAATAATAACATCCGGGCTTTCCACTTTCAAATATTTAATTATACGATTAGTAACCCTAAGGAAAGACGATGAATTGGTGTCTGCTGTATTACCCAGCTCAAAAAGCTTAATTTCCGGGGGGATTTTCTCGACATTTTGTCCTGTTAGAGAAGCCAGTATATGCACTTTCATTCCTGCTTTATGAAAATGCATCGCAATATTAAAAAAAGCCCGTTCGGCTCCGCCGTTTGACAAATCTGGCAACACAAATGCTGCAACTGGTTTTTCAGAAAAGGTTTTATCCAAAATAAAATGATACTTTTTTATTGTAAAAAATATTTGACTGCATAAATATCGCTATAAAAGCTGCAATTGTTTTGCTACCTCCGTGCTGCACACCAGGTAATTGTAATAGTCGCTTTTCGTAATTCTATCTACCTTTCTTATGCCGGTCTTTTCATCAATATTAAAATATAAATACCCTTTGCCGTCTAGTAATTGCTGCACCCCGCCACCAACTTCATCATTCAGTATTTCTATAAGCATAGTGGGTTTCATGGTTTCCAGGTAATTCCCCATTCCTTTCAGCACTTCAACTTCATGCGTTTCTACATCTATTTTCATCAGGTCGATATCTATTAAATGATTTTCTTCAATTACAGTTTGCATTGTAATCGTCTTGATTTCTTCCTCAATCCCGGCATTATTTTCCAGCATATTTTTATTGACCGTAACAGAATATACATGCGCAGCGGCTTTTTCTACATATACTTTTGCTTTCCCATCATAATCAGAAACAGCGGATTCGTATATTTTAATATCGTAGTTGTTCAATGCACAATTTTCAGCTAATTTATCTGCAATCCAAGGAAGCGGTTCAAATGCAAAAACAGTTGCGTTTGGTTTAAAGCATTTAGCAAGCAATGCGTATATCCCTGTATTAGCACCAATATCAATAATAACATTTGCATTCTTAATAAGCTTAAGCCATAAATTTATAGAGATTTTTTCCCATCCATTTTGTAAACCCTTCCAAAAAATTTCATTCTCCAATTCAAATCCGTAATGTTTCATTTTAAACGAATGGCTTTCATCAACCTTAACATTAATAATCCCCTTAAAATGTAAATGCTGATAAATATTATGAGGAGGAGACCATATTTTTTTTAATATCAAAAAAGCCTGCTGTTTGAAAGGGATATATTTATATAAGGATGAAAGTAAACGCTTCATAAATGTATTACTATTTTTTAGAGATATTAATATACAATTTTATCCAATAAGATTTGGTAAGAAACAAGGTTAGTATTAAAACGATAAAATATGTAGCAATAGTTGAAACAGCAGCTCCCAGTGCTCCATAGTGGCTGATGAGAAAGTAGTTAAGTACCAGACTAATACCAATGCAATAAACAGATAGTACCAGTATCTTTTTTTTCTCTTTATAATACAACAGGAATGAATAGAAGAAATAACTGATAGCCCATAAAAAATTTCCAATACATAACAGAAACAGGTATTGCAATGCAGAATGGTATTGTAAATTAATAAAATGATACGCAAGGGGCGTAAAGCAAATCAATAGAATGAGCGCTGCAAACATTATTCCTACATATATCCAAAAATGTTTTCCGATAATTGCATAGTCAATATCATTAGAAGAAAGCTGTAAGAATATTTTAGGAAAAACATATTGCTGCAAAGCAGTACACAGAATAAAAAGCACAGAAGCAAAAACACAGGCTACGCTATATATACCCACTGTTTGATTATCATCATTTGTAAAAGAGGACAGAAAAAATTTATCTGATGAGTTCATACAGAAGATACTTGCCTGCAAAGCAATTATTGGTATAGCGTATACCAATTCACTTACAATAAATTCTTTTCTCAGCTTTCCAAAAAAAAAATTTTTTTTGATAAAATAATAAAGGCCATAACCGCCAATAAATATATAAGATACCAGGATGCCTGCTATACGGCCCTGCCATCTCCATGCAAAAAAAACTACCAGCACAAAAGAAATGCCCAACTCTAAAATCGTTTTGGAAACATTTGCTGTAAAATATGTATTCGGCTCGTTATTATTTCGTACCAGGCCCAGTAACTGCTCACCGCAAAATGTAAGAAATGTAATTAACGGAATTAGCCACGCAAACATGTAGGGAAATCCGTACATTAATTTTAATTTTTCTCTGAAATAGAATAAAATTACTGCAGACACTATCATAATCGCAAACGGCATTACAAAACCTGTGGTAAAAAAATCCCTGAATTCATTTTTAGGCATTTTAAAAAAATCTGCACTGGTAGAATGAATAATACCCATTGACAAGAAAGGCATTAAAAAAAGCATGCTATTGCTGAATAAACTAAGCAATCCATTTTCTGAAGGGGAGATATAAGCAGGGTTTGTAAAAACAAAAAGCAGTAAAAAAGATACAGCCTTACCAAAAAAATTGGTGAAAGTATATACACTCACCGATTTTACTGATGGGTTTTTATAAAGCCGCTTAAGTATAGAAACTGCTGACATAACAAATATTCTTAGAATCATTTTTTTACTCCCTTTACTACTGCTGCCCTAAATCCTCCTTCCTGTACTGTTCCGCCCCACACTTCTGTCATACCATATTTTTTAAACCAGCTCATTACTGTGCTTATTTTTTGCGGCTGGTCATACTCCGGGCTGAACATATCAAAAGTATCCAGCACTACCATTTCTCTCAGCTTTTCTTTACTTACATTTTTAGGCAAAGTTCCATCAATATCGCAAACGGGTAAAAATCGGTTTGCGATTTTACCTAAACCCAATATACTTAAAAACCTATACGCTTTTATTAAACCATCTGCATTCTTATTGATTTTGTCAAACAACTGTTGGTGGCCCATTTTTTTTGTGTGCGGGCGTAATATATATTTTGCATTTATCTTTGTCCACCATCCATTTACCGGGTAAAAATCTACTACTACTTCAGCACCTGGTTTAACCATATCTATCAAAGCTTTTACTGATTTTTCTACATCCGGCGTATGTTGCAGCACCCCAAAGCAGAACACTTTATCGAACCCAGCCGGGGCAAAAGGCATTTCGTATATGCTTGCCTGGTATAAATGCAGGCGATCATTGGGTCCGTTATTTTTATAGTTTGCTTCAACTGCATTTGAATAATCTACGCTGTACAGATTTGCTTTTGTATGATCTAAAACAATCTGGGAAAAACGGCCGGCACCAGAACCAACTTCCAATACATTTTTTCCGGAAAGATCTTCTTTATCCCACCTGGTTTGTGCAAAAAAACGCTGCTGGCTCATTTTAATATTAGCAGATTTATCTACCTGGGTAGCTACAAACTTATTCCATTGGTAGCCAAAATTTTCGGAATAATTATCATCTTTTACAATGCGGTAGGCCCCGTTTTTATATGGAAAAGTATTTCCATCAGTATCCATAAGAGCTTCAAAAGTATTTTGCAGCGGTTGATCATTATAGGGATTAACCAGTTTTATTGCAGACATATCAGGTTTGGTAACACAATTATGGAGTGAAAAATACTTACCCTTAACGGGTTTTTACGAACAATTATTATGTTGAAGATACTATTTTAAGTATTTACAAGGCTTAGTAAATACTGACCGTAACCGCTTTTAATAAGATCGGTAGCTAATTTTTTTAAGGCTTCTTTATTTATAAAACCCATCCGCCAGGCTATTTCTTCCGGACAACCTATTTTAAGGCCCTGCCTTTTTTCAATCACTTTCACATATTCTCCTGCATCGCTCAGGGAGTCAAAAGTGCCGGTATCAAGCCAGGCAAAGCCTCTATCCAGCACCGCAACTTTTAAGTTTCTGTTATTCAGGTATATTTTATTTACGTCTGTAATTTCAAATTCTCCACGGGGACTGGCGGGTATATTTTTAGCAATTTGTACTACAGTATTATCATAAAAATATAACCCTGGTACGGCATAACTACTTTTAGGAACGCCCGGCTTTTCTTCAATACTTAAAGCGGTAAAACTACTATCAAATTCTACAACGCCATATCGCTCAGGGTCGCTTACAGGGTACGCAAAAATTACAGCACCTTTTACCTGCGATGCTTCCCTTAATAACTTACTAAAGCCGCTGCCATAAAAAATATTATCTCCCAGCACTAATGCAACACTATCTGTGCCGATAAATTTTTCGCCAATTACAAATGCCTGGGCAAGGCCGTTTGGAATTTCCTGCTTTGCATACTCAATGCTGCAGCCCCACTGACTACCGTCGCCCAATAAACGCATAAACTGGGCCTGGTCTTCGGGTGTGGTAATAATTAATATTTCTTTTATGCCCGCCAGCATTAAAGTGCTCAGGGGATAATAGATCATCGGCTTATCGTAAACAGGCATCAACTGTTTGCTTATGCCCATGGTTATAGGATATAATCTTGTACCGGAGCCTCCTGCTAGAATAATTCCTTTCATTTTTATCGTGTATGATATTGTTCTTCGTAATATTCTTTATAGTGTCCGTTAACGACATCGTTTAGCCACTCAGTGTTCTGCAGGTACCAATCAATTGTTTTAGAAAGCCCTTCTTCAAATTGTAAAGATGGCATCCAGCCCAATTCTTCTTTTAGCTTTGTAGCGTCTATGGCATAGCGTAAGTCGTGACCCGCTCTGTCTTTTACAAAAAGAATCAATTTTTCCGATGTGCCTGCAGGCTTGCCCAATTTTGTATCCATTTGTTTACATAATTCTTTTATAAGCGCCAGGTTAGTCCACTCATTATGCCCACCAATGTTATATGTTTCCCCTATTTTGCCATGATGAAAAATAGTATCAATAGCCCTCACATGATCTACTACATATAACCAGTCTCTTATATTTTCGCCTTTCCCATAAATTGGTAAGGGTTTATTATTAATAATATTATTAATACTTAGTGGAATTAATTTTTCAGGAAAATGAAAAGGCCCATAGTTATTACTGCAATTAGAGATTTTTACGGGGAGATGGTAGGTGTGATAAAATGCTCTTACAAAATGATCGGAAGAAGCTTTGGATGCTGAATAAGGACTGCGGGGATCATAGGCCGTATCTTCATTAAAAAGACCTTCTTCGCCAAGCGAACCATATACTTCATCAGTAGAAATATGATAGAAGATTTTACCCTGATAATTCGATTTCCAGTTTTCCTTGGCAACCTGTAATAGAGTAGCTGTGCCCAACACATTTGTTTTTACAAAAGCCAGTGGATCTGTAATTGATCTATCTACATGGCTCTCTGCAGCACAATGCAATACACCGGTAAAGGCATGTTCTGCAAAAAGTTCCTGCAAAAAACCAAGGTCTGTTATATCTCCTTTTACGAAAAGATAATTCGGTTTATCTTCTATATCTTTTAAATTACTCAGGTTGCCTGCATACGTTAAGGCATCTAAGTTTACAATTTTATAGTGGGGGTATTTTGTAACAAAAAGCCTGGTAAGATGTGAGCCTATAAACCCGGCCCCGCCTGTGATTAATATCGTTTGCATAAAATTATTAAGGCGTAAAAGTACAAATGAAAAGTGGTTTAAACTGTATCAGAATCAGAATAGCTAATGTACCAGTTAGCGGTATTTTCAATAACTGACCGGTCTGCTTCATTAAATGCCCTGACGCCCAGATATAGCTTTTGGGGCCGCAGTTTTGGAGGGAGATTATAGTACCCAGCATTTTTATAAGATTTATAATTAAATGAATGAGGAAAACACCAGGCAAGCACCACGTCTGTTTTTTGTTGCCTGAAAATTTTGGTTGCAAACTTCAAAATTGCTTTTGCTGATTTTTTATCCCCGGGATTAAAAATCAGTTCCATTACATAACCAATTAATCCATCATGCTTTTTTTTTAAAGAAAATACTATCACTGCCTTTAACTGGTCATGCTCAAATAATCCGTACCGGTAATAGTGTTCGCCAGGTTTTTGTATATACCGCCAGTTCATGTATGAAGCATCCCGGTTGATACCCACCTTAAAGCTACTCCTTGCACTATTCCATAGTGAATTGTAATTTTCATCAAAGCCACCTATGGCTTTTATAACATAACTGTTTTTTAACTGCACACTTTCCGGGGCGCCGAAAATATGATTGGCACTGCTAAAATCGGATCCTTTTTTTTTGTTGAGTATTTTTTTTAAAAAATAAGCCAGGCGCAAAGGCTTGATCATAAACGGGGCTTCGCCGAATGAAGTCCACTTTAATTTTTTAAAAAATCCAGGTGCCGAATTTTCATTAGGAAAACCATATACCAATCCAAATTTTTGGGTGGCTGCATCTTCATAAAGTGCAGCCGCAAGTTTTATAAATAATCCTTTACCGCGGTGAAATTCATCCGTCATTGTATCAATAGACTGCAGGGAGGGAACGATTTTTCCATCTAAATTAAAGAGTACTGGCAACGCTGTATAAATAGCAGCAACATTGTTTCCATCCATTGCATAAAAGATAGTGTTGGTATTTGCCTGGTTTTGTTTGTGCAGCCATTGCAGGTTCTTAATATCTCTTTCGGTACCATTTCTTTGAAAGCAAAGACGGTAGTTTTCTAATTCCTGCTCATCAGCTATGCCTTTTACAATTGTATAGTTTTTATTTACTTCCTGCATAAACTTCAGCATTGATATTTTTTTTTAATAACTCCCCTGCCAGCTCTGACATCGTACAACTTTTAAATTCATATTTTTTTTCCAAAAAAGTGTAATGGATCAAAATTTTTTCTAAAAAGGCAAAGTTTTCTTCGTGATTTATACCAAAATTATGCGGATGCCACCAAAGATGATAAATAAGATTATTCTTTGCTGCATAGGTCATGCTATCTTTTATTCTTTTTAGCCTGAGTGTATCAAGCATGCGAAGGTTTCGGGAATAGGGTCGAAGGAAACGGCTACTTGGAATATTAACCGGCAGGCCATCTTCAATTATTGGCCAGGAAACGCAATGATAACCCGATAGATTTATATACGAATCCAACAATCGAAGACCTCGCCTGGTAAGACTTTCATTATCGCCGGAACGAGCAGTGTATAGCCACGAATTTTCATTATTTCTATAAGAAGTGATGCCGGCATCCCAACAGGTGGGAAGATATTTTTTATTTACCTGGTTACGGGGGAAAATAATGGACCTGAGTGTTATACCCCGTTTTGCAGCAATATTAATGGCGGATCTTAAATCCTGTTCAAAGTCTTCAATTTTTTGGCCTTCTTCCAGGCAATAATAATGACAAAAAGTATGGGTGCCTATTTCCTGGTTAGGCGTGCTTTGTATAAGTTTAATTAAATGCGAGCCGTAATGATTTGTGTCTTCGGGATATCCAGGCCCTAAGGAATCTTTTAAATAATCACCATAGGGCGAAAGTTTGCTGTTGATGTAAGCGGGCTTTAGATCCGGCAGGTTTTCTAAAAGTTCTTTTTTATTTTCAAAAAACAAAAAACCAACTGCTGCAAAAGTGCCGTGTATATTGTATTTGCTAAAGCTGTTTAGAATCCGGGGCAAAGCCTTGTGAACGCCCCTTATATGCTCGCCGTAATTATCAATTGTTACTACATCTCTAACTCCCCACATGAGTTCAAAATCAAGTGATACAATAAACTTTCCCTTCTTTCTATCCCACTGCATGTATCTTTTTATTCAAATATGAGGAAAAAATTGCAGAAAACTCCTGGCATACCGTTTCTATTTCAAAATCATTTGCTTTAGTGACAATAATTTCTTTATAAGCATTCATAATTTCCCTGTTCTGCAATGCGTAGTTCATGGCGGCAACCATCGATGGTATAGAGGCAGGTGCGGTTAATATACCGTATTTTGCTATTTCAAAACTTCCATCGGGAACTACAGTATTTATGGGAGTTTCGGGTGCCAGTAATTCCCTGGGGCCGGTTTTACAATCAACAGATATGATCGGCAATCCGCATGCCATTGATTCAATAAGAACATTTGGAAATCCTTCACTATACGAACTGAGTATAAAACAATCTGCCCGCTTCATATACATATATGGGTTCCCGGTAAAGTCTATGAATTGAATCCTGTTATCCAATCCGAGTCTTTTTACTTTTTCAATGACCTTCTGCAGTGTTGAACCCTTACCTACAAATATAACCTTGTAATGATTGCCAGGTATTTTTGCCACCGCATTCACTATAAGATCCTGGTTCTTTTCCTCCCTGAAAGTAGCCACGTATATAAATTTAAATACCTGGTCATCGATCGACACCGGTGGAATCTCAACCATTAATTTTTTTATGCGGCCAATATCCGTTGGATTCTTAACAACGTAATAATCACTTTTTATATGGTAATAATTTTTTAGCGCTTCTACAGTACCCATTGAATTAGGTAAAATAGCATCCGCTTTTGGATAAGCCCATTTCAGCAACCAGTATTTAATTTTACCTGTTAGTGAATCTTTATTATAAGTATAAGGAGTATAACATCTTTCGCTGATAAGCACTTTGGCTTTTATGCCAAAAAGTTTTGCCATGGAAGCAATAAGGTTCGGGCGGTTCATGATTGCTAAAACCAGGGATATTTTTTCCTTATTGCAATAACGGGCAAACTTGAACGCCAGCCAGGGAATCTTAATAAATTTCAGCCACTCCTTTTCATAACGGAAAGATTTTTCGATATAATGTATCACCTGGTCCTCTCTTATTGGATATTCAATATCTGTATTCATCATGACAAGATGTATGTCATACTTTTCCCTATCAAGATTATTAAGCAAGTTTGCTGCAATACGCTCGGCTCCTGCACCCCCAAGCGAATAGGTAATTATGGCTATCTTTTGTTTCATAAATTACAAAATATACATTATGTCATACCCCACCCTCTTAATGCCTGCATAACAAGCGCACAAAATGGTTTATTATTTTTTCGATTACTTTACCTGTTCAAAAAAGCTTTTTAAATGGAAACCCCATTGATAGGTGTCATAGATTTGTTATTGGTGCCGGTTTATTGCTATTTGCTTATTCTTATATTTTTTATTATAAAAAAAAGATACCCAACCGATATCCTGCTGCAAAAGTATTATATAAAAGGCTTTGTCGTAAAACTACTCGGAGGAATCTTTTTTGCACTGCTTACCTATTATTATTATGGCGTAGGAGACACCATGTCGTATTTCAGGGAGAGTATCAGGCTTAGAGAGCTTTTATCAGAAGGGAGAGTTAGTTTTTTTCAAATAATGACGTATGATTATAACTATTTCCATGATAAGTTTGACATGCTGGGTTCTGTAACTGAATCAGGATTTTTTGTAACTAAAATTTCCTTTCTTTTAAGCTATCTTTCATTTTCCAGGTTCCTTATAGTGACAATTTTATCAGGCACAGTTTTTTACATTGGAATGTTCCGGTTGTTTCGAACATTTGTCGCCCTTGCCCCTGGCCATGCACGCTTTATTGCCTGGATAGTTTTATTTTTTCCTTCAATTGTTATTTATGGATCGGGCATATTTAAAGAGCCGATTGCAATTTCAGCACTCTCGTGGCTTATCTATTATTTACACAAATTGTTAATAGAAAAAAAGTTTTCATTTTTTTATATTTTTTATTGCCTGGTTGTCTTAGGTATCATTTTAATTGTAAAAGCATACATTATAGCCGCTCTACTAATTCCATTTATTGTTTATATTATATTAAACCTTGTTGATAAAGTAAAATCACCCCTATTTAAAGTTTTAACGATTCCCATTTTGACAGTTTTCTTTGTTTTATTGTATAACATTTTTGCAGCAGATATAGATAATGCTTTAGGGGCTTTTGCTGTTGATAAGCTTTCTGAAAGTGTGACTAGTTTACAAAAAGGTTATAGTAGTATGGGCGAAGAAGATGCCGGATCTAATTTTGATATTGGTACTATTGAACCCAATTTACCATCATTAATAAGTAAAATACCAACTGGCTTTGTTGCCACACTTTACCGTCCGTTTATCTGGGAAATACGCAAACCAATTATGATCTTTTCAGCTTTAGAGAGCTTATTTCTTTTAATCTTTACTATTCATGTTTTCTTCAAGACAGGAATACTTTTTTTTATCCGACAGCTCTTTACAAACCCGTTGGTAAGTTTTTTTCTTATTTATTCCATCATTTTTGCAGGATTTGTAGGGATATCTACAATGAATTTTGG